>CAYNOQ010000017.1:0-37213 GCA_964398855.1 uncultured Mariniphaga sp.
CGGTTCTGTTTTTATATACGAGAATTTTGCGCTGAAGGTGCTTGTAAACTGCCTGAGAAAGAACAATTTTCTCTAAATCGCGCCCTTTTCTGATGAGGTTGTCAACAGTGTCCACATGGCTGCACCGGGTAACATCCTGTTCAATAATAGGACCCGCATCCAACTCAGAAGTAACATAATGGCTGGTTGCGCCGATAATTTTCACACCCCGCTCATGCGCTGCATGATAGGGTTTTGCACCGGAAAAAGCAGGGAGAAACGAGTGGTGAATATTGATAATTCTGTTGGGAAACTGCTTCACAAAATCTTCCGAAAGAATCTGCATGTACCGGGCAAGCACAACAAAATCGATATTGTGCACATTCAGCAGCTCTATTTCACGCTCTTCCTGCTCTTTTTTATTTCCTCGATTAATGGGGAAGTGGTAAAAATCTATTCCAAACCGCTCTGCCACAGGCTCAAGCAGTTCGTGGTTGCTGATGATTAGCGGTATTTCCACATCCCACTCCCCGGCGGTGTAGCGGGCAAGAATGTCGAACAGACAGTGGGGCATTTTGGAAACAAACAGCGCCATTCGGGAAACTTCACCTGAAAAGTGGAGCCGCCAGTACATGTTCATTGGCGTGGCAATGAGCGTGTCAAAATATTCGCCGATTTTATCGGGCGGGATGGTGAAATTTTCCAGGTCCCATTCAACACGCATGAAAAATACTTTCTCCTGCCGGTCAACGTGCTGGTCGAGATAGAGTATGTTGCCGCGGTTCTTGTTTAAAAACTCTGTTACTGTTGCCAGAATTCCCTGGCGGTCTGGACAATGAATCAGTAGAATGGCAGTATTCCTTTTTTCGCGAAGTGATTTTATCGAATTCATCTTAAAGTTTTCCTTTGGTGGAAGGGAGTTCAAAATTAAAAACATCTCTTTTGACAGCCATTTTCAATGCTTTGGCAAGCGCTTTAAAAATGGCTTCAATTTTATGGTGCTCGTTTTCGCCTTCAGCTTTGATATTTATGTTTGAGCGCGAGCTGTCGGAAAAAGATTTGAAAAAGTGCATAAACATTTCAGTGGGCATGTCGCCAACTTTTTCACGCCTGAAATCTGCATCCCAGACGAGCCACGGACGCCCGCCAAAATCGATGGCAACCTGTGCCAGACAGTCATCCATGGGCAGGCAAAAACCGTAGCGCTGCATTCCGATTTTATCGCCGACTGTTTTCAGAAAAACTTCGCCTAACGCTAATCCCGTATCTTCAATGGTATGATGCTCATCAACATGCAGGTCGCCGCTAACGGTTATTTCCAAATCAACGCCGGCATGGCGCCCGATTTGATTCAGCATGTGATCGAAAAAATGGAGACCGGTTGAAATTTTGCAGTTTCCGGTTCCGTCGAGATTCAGCCTGACAAAAATGTCGGTTTCGTTAGTGGTACGCTTCACTTCTGCAATCCGCTCAGGCGCTGCCACACAAGCATAAATATCATCCCAGTTAGTTGTTACGAGTGCACAATGTACTGCTAATCCACTCTTTTCTAACTCTTCCTGCAAGCTGCCGTCGTTGATGAGAATTCCTTTGGCGCCGATGTTTTTTGCCAGTTCAATATCGGTTAGCCGGTCGCCGATGACAAAACTGCCGGCAAGGTCATAGCCGCCGCTCAAATATTTGGTTAAAAGTCCTGTGCGCGGTTTACGCGTAGGCGCATTATCCGCGGGAAAGCTTCGGTCAAAAAGTATTTCGTCAAAAATAACTCCTTCATTTTCAAATGCCTGAACCATCTTGTTTTGTGCGGGCAGGAATGTGTCTTCGGGATAGGAATCGGTGCCTAAACCGTCCTGATTGGAAACAATCACCAGCTCATAGCTGAGATTTTTTCGGATGTTGTATAAATTTCGAAAAACGCCCGGAATGTATTCCAGCTTTTCCAGCGAATCTATCTGTTCGTCTGCCGGCTCGGCAATCAGTGTTCCGTCACGGTCTATAAATAGTGTTTTTTTCATAACAAGTCTTTTAACGCTTTTATCAATTGTTTGTTTTCGGCAGGAGAGCCGACAGTGATGCGAAGGCTTTCTTCACAAAGATGTATTTTTGAGCGGTCGCGCACGATAATACCGCACTCTGCCAAATATTGGTAAATTCCGTGGGCGTCGTACATTTTCACCAGAACGAAATTTGCATCGGTTGGAAAAATCTTCTGTACAAAGGGAAAAACAGCAAGCTCTTCAATCATTTTTTTCCGTTCGTCAGAAAGCAGTTTCACCCATTCATCAACCTGCTTTTGATTGTCTAAAAGTTCCAGCGCTTTTTGCTGAGTGAGACTGTTCAGATTGTACGGATATTTTATTTTGTTCAGAACCGAAATGATTTCCTGAGCGGCAAACGCCATTCCCAGGCGGATTCCTGCCATTCCCCAAGCTTTGGAAAAAGTTTGCAGAATAATCAGATTGGGAAATTTGTCAATTTGCGGCAGCAATGATTTTCCGGGAGCAAAATCAATGTAGGCTTCGTCAATAATCACCAAACCATTGAAATTTCGAATAATTTTCAACATCTCCGCTTCGTCGAGGCTGTTTCCCGTGGGATTGTTGGGCGAGCAGAGAAAAATAAGCTTTGTCTTTTCATCAATCGCATCCAGCAGTTTTTGCGCATCTAACCGGTACTCTTCCGAAAGGGAAACTTTTTTCATCTGCACATGATTGATGTCGGCTGCCACCTGATACATGCCGTAAGTCGGGTCAATGGACAGCACATTTTCGATACCGGGTTCGCAAAAAGCGCGGAAAAGCAGATCGATCGGTTCATCGCTGCCATTTCCGAGAAAAATCCGGTCTGCCGTTACCTTTTTCAGCTTGCTGATTTTTTCCTTCAGTTTGATTTGTAGTGGATCAGGATAGCGGTTGTAGGGTTCGTTAAACGGATTTTCGTTTGCATCCAAAAAAACCGCTGCAACGCCCGAAAACTCACTTCTTGCCGAAGAGTAAGGCTTCAGGGATTTTATGTTATTCCTAAGTAATTTGTCGATGTTCATTTTGTACTTTTTAAACGAATTGATACCGCATTTTTGTGTGCTTCCAGAAGTTCGGCGGCAGCCAGGGTTTCAACTGTCGGACCAATAATTTTCAGCCCTTCCGGTGTTATCTCCTGAAAGGTGATTTTCCGGGTAAAACTGTCTAAATTCACCCCGCTGAAAGCGCGTGCCCAGCCGTTGGTGGGAAGGGTGTGATTGGTGCCTGATGCGTAGTCACCGGCGCTTTCCGGTGTGTGGTTTCCAAGAAATACCGAACCTGCATTTTTTACTTTTTCTGCCAGTTCTGCATAATTTTTTACTGAAAGAATCAGATGCTCCGGCGCATATTCATTGATTATCTCCACATTTTTTTCTTTATCTTCCAGAACAATGAATACGCTGTTGTTCAGTGATTTTACTACAAACTCCATCCGCGGCAATGCTCTCAGCTGTATTTCAATCTCTTTTTTGACGTTTTCCAGCAAACTCCTGCTGTTGGTCACCAGCACAACCTGACTGTCGGCGCCGTGTTCAGCCTGCGACAAAAGGTCGGCTGCAACAAATGTCGCATTTGCTGTTTCGTCTGCCACCACCATCACTTCCGACGGACCGGCGGGCATATCGATGGCAACATCATTCAACGCAGCTAACTGTTTGGCAGCGGTTACATACTGATTTCCCGGACCGAAAATTTTATACACTTTCGGAACCGATTCCGTTCCGAAAGCCATGGCGCCAATAGCCTGCACTCCGCCCAATTTGAATACTTTTTTCACACCGGCAAGCTTTGCCGCATAAAGCGTTGCAGCGTGAATTTTCCCGTTTTTATCGGGAGGCGTGCACATCACCACTTCGCTGCAACCAGCAATACGGGCAGGAATGGCAAGCATTAGCACCGTGGAAAAGAGCGGTGCGGTGCCGCCGGGAATGTAAAGTCCCACCTTTTTAATGGCAACAGCTTTCTGCCAGCAGGTTACGCCGGGCATGGTCTCAATTTTCTTCACTTCCGTCTGTTGGGAAGCATGAAATTTTTCGATGTTGGATGAAGCTGTTTTGATGGCTTTTTTCAATGTTTCCGAAATCTCTTTTTCTGCTTTGCTGAACTCATCTTCCGTTACGCAAAATTCAGAAAGCCCGACGCCGTCAAATTTCAGGGTGTATTTTTGTAATGCACGATCACCATTTTCTCGGATTTCGTCCAAAATATCCTGCACCGGGGCAAAAAGCGAAGAAACATCCATTACCGGACGTTTCAAAATTTCAGCCCACTGCTCTTTTTCGGGATTGATGTGAATCTTCATAGCAGCTTCTGTTCTTAATGCTGTAAATCAGCCGGTTAAAAAATCATTTTTTCAATGGGAACTACCAAAATTCCTTCAGCTCCCGCTTTTTTAAGTTTTCCGATGATTTCCCAAAAATCTTTTTCTGAAATCACCGAATGCATGGAACTCCACCCTTTCTGCGCAAGGGGAACAACGGTCGGGCTTTTTATTCCGGGGAGAAGAGCGGCAACGGTCCCGATTTTTTCGTTGGGAATATTCAGCAGAATATATTTTTTTCCTTCTGCCCGCTGCACCGACTCCATTCTAAAAATCAGCTCATTCAAAATTTCCTGTTTTTCTACAGAAAGTCCGGGTCTGGCAATCAGAATGGCTTCTGATTTCAGAACTACTTCCGCCTCTTTCAGCCGGTTGCTCACCAATGTGGAACCGGAGCTGACAATATCGAAAATGGCATCTGCAAGCCCAATCCCGGGCGCTATCTCCACCGAACCACTAATTACGTGAATATCAGCCTTAATGTTATGTTCGTCAAGAAATTTCCGGAGAATATTGGGGTAGGAAGTTGCAATTTTCTTTCCGTTGAAAAACTGCGGTCCGGGATAATCAGCCGATTTGGGAATGGCAAGCGACAGTCTGCACCTGCTGAAGCCTAACCGTTTGGCAATGACAACGTTTTTGCCTTTTTCAAGCATTTCATTTTCACCCACAATACCCACATCCGCCACGCCGTCGGCAACGGTTTGCGGAATATCGTCATCGCGCAGAAACAACACTTCGAGCGGAAAATTTAACGCTTCTGAAACTAACTTTCTTCTGCCGATAGTCAGCGCAATTCCCGAATCTTCAATGAGTTTCATCGAATCTTCATTTAATCTTCCACGGGTTTGAATGGCAATTTTTAGTTTTTCCATCTCTCTTTATATTTCAGTTTCATACTATTTTTTAAATAAGCTCATAAAAAAAGCCTGCCTCATGGCAAGCCTTTCAATATTTTCAGAATTACAAACAACAATCCCGACCTGCCAGAAATTAGGTTCCGAAATGATGGCCGTGATGTCCAAGTCTGTAATTCATGTTTTCTTTTTTTGCAATTATAAAGATTAATTTCTTTTCCTGCAATGCAGGCAGGCGAACAAAACCGATTGTTAAGAAAAAGTTGTAGTTACTCTTTTTTCTTTTTTTCGGGTCGTGACGCTTCAAAAGGGATATTCCCGTCGGGCGTTTCGGCAACACCTGTCAGTTTACCCTCCTTAATGCTGGCTTTAACGGGTACGTTGTAATATTCCACATTGATGGTGAAAGTCAGGGTGTCTTCCTTGAATTTGACATCCTTCATCGGAACTTTGGTGCCTTCCGAAAATTTGATTTCGCCGGAGAGTTCCCCCTCTTTTTCATTGATGACAAGTGTTCCCTTGTCGTAGCCATAAGGTGCGTGTGTACTTTTAAAAGCCCATTCACCGATTATGTTTTTTTTCGCCGGAGCGGCTGTAGCCTGAAAAGTGGCTGTTGCAAAAAATGAAATCAGAACGAATACGATTAATTTTTTCATGGATACTGTTTTTTTGTTTAACATGAACAAATTTCGCATAAATAGCGGATTAATCAAAGTTTTCGCCATAAATATTTACGGACTGCTTTCGGAAAGACAGTAGAAACGCCGTGTGAGCCTGTTGCCTTGGTGGTCGGTAACATTCAGCACATGCCAGCCGGGCGAAGGGCGAACGGGCATTTGATGCCTTCCTTTGGTTTCCCCCAGATAGCGATTGTCCATTTGCCAAAAAACTGTCGCCTCTTTTTGCCTGTGCACTAACTCAAAAATGAGGTGCCCTGGTGTGCCGTCAAGGTCGGTGGGCACAAACAGGTTATTCCACTCGCGGGGATAGGCAAACTCCATGGTTCCAATCTCTTCCGCGCAGCCGGGCACCATTTTCGGCAGGGAAGCATAGAGCGGATTTCGCGGTTTATAGTAATATTCCATGGCAGGCGGAAGAATAAACCAACTTTTGTGTGTCATTTTAGCAACCGGATAGCAACCGGCATTCACGCGGTGCGTACCCTCTTCATTTAGATGGATTTTCTGATGAAACGGACAAAGTCCTGCAACACTGCCGGAAGGGAGCAACACTTTTTTGACGGAGTCGCAGTTTACGCCGGCACGATAACCGCTTTTTGCGCACAAATTAACTTCAGTCATCTCATCCATAGGTATTTTGAACCAGCGGGAAGCGGGAAGCAGTTCAAAAATATCGAAAAGAACCGGCGCCGCTGCACTGATTCCGGTCAGTCCCGGGCGCCCTTCGCCGTTGGCATTTCCAACCCACACTGAAACTACGTAATCACGCGTCATTCCCACTGCCCACGCATCCCTGAATCCGAAGCTGGTGCCGGTCTTCCATGCAATGTTCCGCGATGATGCAAAAGCCTGCCAGCCCGCTTCCGATTCGGGGCGCTTCACATGAAGCAGCGCCTCCAAAGTTTCGTAAATTGCGGCTGCCCGCACTGCCGGCTGAGCAGAAATTTTCCCGGAAAGCGATTCCATCTCTTTTGTATCTCTTACCCACTCAAGAGGTTTGAAAGGTTTTGCAGCATAAAAGCCGTCAAGTTCTTCATACTGCCTTAAAATGTTGACCAGAGAACTGTACATTGCAGTCAGATCCCACAAAGTAACTTCGGAACCGCCTAAAATCAGCGATAACCCATAATGTCCGGGCGGCTTTTTCAAAGTGGTCATTCCCGTTTTTTTCAGGAATTCATAAAAGAGCGGAATACCATAATCTTTCAGCATTTGAACAGCCGGAATGTTAAGCGAGCGCGCCAGCGCTTCGGCAGCCGGAACGGCGCCGTTGTATGCCCTGTCAAAATTGACAGGCGTGAATCCGCCAAATCGTGTGGGAATGTCGGGAATCAGCATTTGCGGCGTAATCATTCCGTCATCGAGCATTTTGCAGTAGAGAAACGGTTTCAGAATGCTGCCCGTACTTCGCGGAGCCTGAATGACGTCAACGCTGTTTCCATGTTTGGAATTTTCGCCGTCAAAAACATTTCCGATATAGGCTTTCACCTCTCCTGTGGCAACCTCCGAAATCACTGCCGCCATGTTGTAGATATGGTTGGCTTCTAACTCTTTTCTGTGCCGGTTCATCCGTTCGGCAACCGCATTTTGCAAACTGTAATCGATGGTTGAATGGATTCGCTGCCCGCTCTTTTCTTTGGCTGCCCTTTCTGTCAGGTGGTAAGTATTTGAAGGCAGGGGATTCACTTTTTCAGGAAGTGGCTCAGCTACTGAAAGTCTGAAAGTTATGGAGTCGATAGCGCCATTTTGCAGTAGCTTTTTCAGTACGAAATCGCGCTTCTGTTTCAGGCGCTGGTCAAGACGACCGGGGTAAATAAGCGCTGGCGCATTGGGAAGCACCGCAAGCGTTGCCGATTCCGCCCAGGATAGCTGTGAAGGCGATCTGCCATACCACCTCCATGAAGCCGCTTCAATGCCCACCACATTTCCGCCGAAAGGTGCATGGGAAGCATAAAAATTGAGGATTTCATCTTTGGAATACCGGAGTTCAAGATTGAGCGCCCAAATCATCTCCATGAACTTGTTTTTCAGCGTCCGCGATCTGTTTCCTCCTGCCATCCGGCAAACCTGCATGGTAATGGTGCTGCCGCCGCTGATCGTTTTTCCGGCTTTAAAATTTTGGGCAAGCGCTCTTGCCAGCGCCACCGGATTAACTCCAGGGTGAACCCGGAAAAAGCGGTCTTCATAAACCAGAAGTGACTTTTCATATTTTACGGGAACCGAGTCGGGGGCGGGGAAACGCCACTGCTGATCGGGTGCAATACGCGCGCCCAACAATTTTCCGTCGCTGCTTTCAACCACTGTCGAAAACGGCACGCTGAACAGCGGGCGGGGAACAGCCGTCCAGAACAGGAAAAAGAGCAGAATCAGCAGCGCACACGCAAAAAGTAACTTTTTTCTGCCTGCGCTGAACCTGTTTATTTTCGATTTTAAACGCACTTTTTACCCGATTTTATGCGGCTATATGCCGATACGCCAATTGTCCGGCTAACTGAAACCACTTTCTTAAACATCTGCTTGCGGAATCAGTTCCGGTTAATTTCGATGAATCTTCCGGATTCCTGGGCGCGGACAGTCTGGTCATACATCGCCTCACAACTCACCGGCGGCTGATAAAACTTGCCGGCATAAGCGGCATTCAGATAAAAGACAAAGGTTTTTTGCCGGTTCATTCCCAAATCGAAATAGGTGTAAACCCTGTCATCACGAATGTCCTGGTAGTCAAACTCCTGATACTCCTCATGCGGAATGTCTCCAATCCTTCGGTTCAGTATTTCCCATCCCGAAGGGAAAACCGTGTTCAAAATCAGGTTTTCATAGTGGCGGTATGTTCCCGGATTTTTCAGGGTTACCTCTAATTTGAAATCTTCTCCCTGTTTGAGACTTTGCGGATTGATTTCATCGCCGGCGGAATCCCGGTATTTTACCTGCATCAGCAAATTGTGTGAAAACGAAGTGGTATCGATGCCTGTCGGAACTCCACGCGTCAGAACTTTTACCCAGTTTGGCGAACTGCCGTTGTTGGAGTAGCTCACCTGAACCGCATTTTTCTCTTTTAATTCTACCGGAATATGTAATACCGGAATTTTTGAACGCAGTTTTGTAGTTTCTCCGTTTGCAGTTAATGAAAAACGCATTTCGTCATTTCCCGAAGCAAATTTACGCGCAAAAGAAGCAGCCGACATCAGGCACCATGCGGTTTCCTGCGTACTTAGCCAGTCATTTCGGTTCATCTCGTTTGCAATAGTTTGCAGCAAGCGGAAAGCCTGCTCTTTTTCATCGGATAAAACCAGCGTTTCAAGAATAATTGCCTTGTCGCGCAGCGCCGAGCCAAAAGTTCCACCCTGTTCGCGGTACTCTTCAATGGAAGTGGTTAAATCTGCAATCACGCTCTTCCCTGCATCAGGTTGTCCGGCAAGAATATATGCGGCAGCTAATTGCCACGATGCAACAGCCGGTTTGCCGCTCTTTTCACGAAGCCGGTTCATTGCCCCCATGTCGGGTGCACCGGCAAGGGCAAGCGTATAGAGCCGGTATGACTGAATAAAATCAAAGTTTTGCATCGGAATGCCGTTTATCAGGCTTTCTGACGGGGTGAAATTTCGGGCGGCAGTCTGCTGAAAGTTTATCCATTTCTCCTTTAGTCCGACAGGGATCGAATAACCCGATTTTTCGGCAATCAGTATGAAGTTGCCCGCATAGCTGGTTGCCCATTCATCGGCAACGGCGCTTCCGGGCCAGTAGGCAAAACCGCCTGAAGGAAGCTGGTAAGCAGGTAACTTTTGCAGCGTCTCACGAATATGTTTTTCAATCTCCTGCTTTCTTTCGGCAGAGAGTTCGGTTAAATCTCCTAAAAAGAGCTGTGGCAAAGCCGTAGAGATAATCTGCTCAGCGCAGCCGTGCGGATAACCAATCAGGTAGTTGATTCGTTTTGTCAGATTAATCGATGGAAAACCTGAAATTTCAATCCACGCTTTTGCGTCAGCCGCTTTCCCCGGAACTGGCAATTCTGTCTCCCAGCTTTGGTTCCCTTCAACAATCTGCGAAGATTCTACCGTAACGGGCGCATTGGGATTGCGGATTTCAAGCTCAATTTCATAGTTAGCTTTTTCACTGCCGCTGAACGCTTCCGCTGTAATTTTTCCAATGCCCGTCAGTTCATTTACTTTAAGCTTGAAAAAAGCCATCTGATCTCCGGTTCTTTCAAAACGCAACTCCTGCTCACTCGCTTCAGTAACCGACAGGAGAGCGTTGGTATTCACTTTAACCTGAACATTTTTCACATTTTCCTTCATGGCAAAAATCTGTACGGGCAGAATTATCTCCTCTTTGGGAGCCAGTACCCGCGGCGCTGTGGCGAGCATCATCAGCCCGCTTCGCACCGGAACCGATGCTTCGGAATTGCCAAATGCACCGTTGTTTCCGGCAACCACCATCACCCTGACTTCGCCCACATAGTTGGGCATTTTAAATTTGTGGGTGGCGGTTTTCCCTTTTTTCAGGGTAAAAGGTCCGGCATACTGGACAACAGGCTTAAACCGGTTCACTTCTTTCTCGCCGGAAGCGGCAAAGTCGGCATCGCCGCCAACCGCGAAAGCCTTTTCAAGACGAACCCCGTATGCGCCGGCAACATCATCATACAAATCCCAGGTTTTCACGCCTAATGCTTCCCGTGCGTAAAATTCGGAATGGGGGTCGGGAGTTTTGAAATTTGTGAGAGCCAACAGCCCTTCGTCAACCACGGCAAGGGTGTAGGTCATCTCCTTTCGGTTTGTCTCGGAAATTTTGACGGTATATTCTTTCTCCGGCTCAATTTCGTTCGGTACTTCAAGCACCGGTTTCAGAATAGTTCCCGGATCTTCAACCAATACCGGAATCACGCCGAACATACGCAGCGGCGCATCGTTTTCGGTTTGCCCGTAGGGCTGAATCAGGCTCACATAAACATAAAAGTTGGGCGCCATTTCGGGTTTGGCGTCAATGGTGAAGCTGGTTTGCTGCTCTTTGGTGTTCACCCAGAAAATATCAGAAATTCCGGTTCCGTTTTCAATGCTCACCAGCGCTTTTCCGCTTTTGGAGGATGGGATGGTTATTTCAATTTTTTCGCCTACGTTGTATTTCTCCTTATCCGTGCGAAGCGACAGCAACTCAGCGCCTTCCGCCATTCCTTCCGTTCTCCAGGCTCCCCATTTTGACATATAAAAAGTAACACCCGCCGAATGTCCGCTGGTGAGATTCTTCACCCAGAGCAGATACCTGCCGTTGTCCTGCCAGTTGTTATATTTCACGTTCAGTTCTAATTTTGTTTTGTGCGAAGCGTTGTCAATATCCCATTCTAACACGGGGCGGTAGTAATTTCCTGAAACGTAGTGCGCCAGATACTCTTCTCCCGATTCCCACCACCAGCGCCAGTCGATTTTGTACAGCTTTGCTTCAAGATTTTCGCCTGAAATTGCCTTTCCGTTAGCGTCAACCAACACAATTTCAGGGAGATATTCCGTGTCGGTTTTATACCAGTTATCTTCGGAAGCCGGCATTTTTACTCCTACAAATGATGAAAACGGAGCAAATTCAGCCTGTGCAACATTGGTGCTGAAATCGCCCCCCTGCTCAAAAACACGCGTGGTAAACCACGCTTTGAGCATCCCCGATGCATCTTCCACAGATTCAAAATCAAGCGGCACCGATGTTTTTCCTTCCGCATCGAGATTCCCTTCAAATACCGCCTGCTCAGTTGGAGAAAAAGATGAAGCGGGATCGGTGAATTCATATTCTTCAAATCCTGTGAAAGAAGTTCTGTTTTCCACGAAAAGTACATCTACCTTGGCTTTTAGCGAGCGCGCCGGCGACCCGTGAAGCCATGCGGCTTCCAAAGGAATATTTTGCGTTTTTTGTGTCAGTACAGTTTGTGGCAAGTCCAGTTTTATTTTTAACCGGTTGGGCTTAATGGTCTCAATCTTAATTCTTTTTGAAAAAACTGCATTTCCAACGATTACCCGTGCATACCAGTTGCCTGTTGGGGCATCGGCGGCGGTTTTAACCTGTACGGGATAAAAGCCGTTCAGATTTTCGGTGAGCGTTCGCTTTTCAACAACCTGCCCCAATGGATTTGTCAGTTCAAAAAGTACCGGATATTTTTCGGGCAGACCGGCATTCTCCTTTTCAATAATTGTGTTCAGATAAATAGTGTCGCCGGGGCGCCAGACACCGCGTTCGCCATAGATAAATCCTTTCAGTCCGTCTGTAACAACCTGACCGCCGACATTGAAATTGCTGGTGGAAAGCGAACTTCCGTCATCCAAACGGAGATACCCAAACTGATTCCCTTTTTGAGCAATCAGAAAAAATGGTTTTTTGTCGAAAACAGCTGATGCAAACCCCTGATTATCGGTGGTAAGTGTCTGCATGTGCCGGTTTTGATAGTTAAACAGGCGAAGCTCAGTGTTTTGCTCCGGAGCTGCGGTGAGCAGATTGGTTACGGCAAACGTTATTTTATGATCCTGTCCCTCTTTGGCTATAATGCCCAATTGCGAAGCGAAAATATTTCTGGAAACAAACCGGTCGGAGTTGTAATAGGAATCATGACATGGATTGTCGCGCTCCTGCCAGTTGTAGTTTGGCGGATAGTAGTAGTTGAAATACCAGCCGGGGTAGTCCCATTCCGTTTGATACGGCTCATTTTTTTGAGACCTGAGCTTTTTCGGTGTGTCTGTTTTCTCTTTTTCGCCGCAGGAGAGAACGGAATTCTCTTTGAAAAAGCGCAGCTGCACATTATATATTGCACCCTGCTCGATGGGAAACAGTTCTGCAAGGTTGATTTTGTAGGTGTTCCATTTCTCCAATCCATCGGGTTCTCTGGGAGTCAGGTCAACAGCGCCGAAATAGACCATTCTTCCCGCTTTTATCAGCTCGGCGTTGCCATCGTAGTTGTTGGTTTGAAAAAAAGACAGAATATTATCTTTAAATATCTGAACAACACGAACTTCAACCGATTTTAAGGCAATTGCTTCAAAGGGTATTTCGAGGGTTTCGCTTTGCGGAACAATCACTCCCTTCCCGATAAATTTCACTTCAGGATTCATTTCGCTGAAATGGAGCCGAAAAGTTTCGGAAACGGGCAGCCGGGTGTAGCCGGTATTTTCAATTCCATTGAAAACCGTCAAATCTAACTCGCCTGCCAAGCGCTTCTCTGGCCACACTTTGATGATGTTTCCTTCACTTGTCAGCCTGAGGTTAACATCACTGTTCAATGCAACCAATCCCGTCAGATTCTGAGATTTCAGTATCGGATCGGAAAAGCGTATTTCGATATGCTGCTCCGGTTCGTTATTTACCTTTGCATCCAAAATTTCAAAAACATTCAGATCGGGAACGAAAATGGTCTCTTCCCCTTTTTTCTGTACCGAAATCGGACTGCCGTTCCATTGCAGCTGCAGTTTTCCTTTTTTCCCGGAATAGCGCTGTAGGCTATCGATGGTGAAAAAATGCTTTCTGGCTGCAGGCTCGTGATTCCACCGGACAGGCACGGTCTTGCCTTCATATTCAGCACGAAGGATTTTTTCGGTTTCGGTGAGCGGAACATCGTCGGCTGTGAGCAGATAACCCGTAAACTGCATCTGCGATGCCGAACCGGCAGCGTCGCTCTGTAAACCGTCAAAAGAGACTGAAAACCACTGCTCAAGCGTTGAGAACTGAAAATTCATCTCCCTGAATTCAGGCTCTATATCAATCAGTTCGCCCAATTTAAAAGTGGCAGCGTAAGTGGTTCCCTGCTTTAGCGGAGCAAAAGGTTTGAATTCCACCACGCGGTCACCGGTGATTATCGCTTCGCCCTTTATTTCAGGGGAAAATGCAAAAAGCCTTTTCAGATTGATGTTTGTCCGGCTTACCGGCTGCATAAGATGCACCGTAATTGATGAAGCGGCTGATACTCTGCCGCTTGTGTAGGCATTGACATAGTTTTCAAAACCGGGAACCGGTACTGAGGATTTTTGCCGGTTTTGGCAACCATGAAGCAGAAGCGCAGCAAATAAAATGACGGAGAGATGTATGTTTTTCATTTTTATTGACTTTGATGACCATAAATTCTGATTAGCAAATATTGCTTTTTTTTCTGATTTGCCGAGCTGTTTTCAACAATTCCTGCAATAATATCTGTGCATGTTTGTAAAAACACTTTTTTCTGTACACTTTTGAAGCAAACTGCTTTGAATTTGAAATATAACAATTTAATCCGATGAAAAAATATAAAACCGGGCTGGTGCTCAGTGGCGGCGGAACGCGCGGATTTGCTCATTTAGGCGTTATTGCGGCGCTTTATGAAAAGGGAATCAAACCCGACGTGATTTCCGGCACAAGCGCCGGAGCCATCGTAGGGGCATTCATTGCCGGTAATAAATCACCTGAAGAGATTCTGCAGATTTTCAGTAAAGGTTGGTTCTTCAAATATACCAATCTTCACTTTCCGGTGGACGGACTGCTGAAACTGAACGGTTTGCAGGAAGTGATTCAGCATGAAATTCACTATGAGAATATTGAAGACCTGCCCATTCCGTTTTTTGTTACCGTTTCAAATCTGACCACCGGAGCTGTGGAATACAGAAGCACCGGTCCGCTGGATCAGACCGTGCTGGCGTCTTCTTCCATTCCGATTGTGTTTTCGCCGGTTGAAATTAACGGCGAATATTTTGTTGATGGCGGACTTCTGGATAATATCCCCATCGAACCCATTAAAAATGATTGCGAGCAGATAGTTACCGTAAATATCAATCCGCTCGAAAGAGACGGAAAATTCAAAAATCTAATTCAGGTGGCAATCCGCACATTCTACATGAATACAAATGCCAACATCAGAGATATAATAAAATATTCCACGCTTTATATTGAGCCTGAGGGAATTAACAGTTACGATATTTTCCGTTTAAGTCATTCCAAAGAGTTGTATGAATTGGGATATAATTCGGCAAAAGATGTGATTTTTAGCTAAGTTTTTGAATAGATTTTCCTCTGTCTCGCATACTTCCCCTAAAACCTTATTTTTTTACCAAACTTAGTAATCGGACGCAAATTACAATAAACCAATGCCTTATTACCTTATTGAAGTAGTTTTATGAAATATGCAAAAGGCAAGATATAACAAACTTTTGCCCTGCTGACAAGGCATAAAACAAGGCTTTACGCTTGCGGTTAATCACACGCTGGCGCGGTTTTGCAAACCGTGCCTTGCTTTGCAAAAGCAAAAAAACACTTCGCAGATACAAAAACTATTTTTATGGTTTTATATCGGAAATAAGGTTTTTCGGCTTTTCCTTTTAAAATTCCTGCGGATAGCCAAGTTTTCCTATTTTTGTTTTTTTAGAAGAAAAATATTGAAAATGAAAAAAATTGCAGCTCTCCTTTTTGTTCTGTTTTTTGCGGGTTCGCTTGTTGCCAAAGAAGGAATGTGGATTCCCCTGTTGCTTGAAAAATTCAATCTGGCAGAAATGCAGGAGATGGGCTTTCAACTCACTGTCGCTGATGTTTACGATGCGGAAAATCCCAGCATGAAAGATGCCGTGGTAGTTTTTGGTGGGGGATGCACCGGCGGAATGATTTCACCCGACGGACTTCTGATTACCAATCATCATTGCGGCTACGGACAAATTCAATCGCACAGCACGCTGGAAAATGATTATCTGACGCATGGATTTTGGGCAATGAACAGAAATGAAGAGCTGCCGAATCCCGGACTGACCGTCCGTTTTTTGGAAAGTATGCAGGAAGTTACCGCTGAAGTATTAGAGGGAAGCGATAGTCTTGAAAACAAGGAGCTTGAAGATAAAATTAGAACAAATTCTTTGAAAATTGAGCGTAAAGCTTCCGAAAAAGGAAAATATCTGGCACAGGTGAAGCCGCTGTTTTATGGTAACCAGTACTATCTGTACATTTACAAGGTTTACCGCGATGTGCGGCTGGTAGGTGCTCCGCCTTCATCAATCGGTAAGTTTGGCGGCGATGATGACAACTGGATCTGGCCGAGACATACCGGCGATTTTGCGCTTTTCAGGGTTTATGCAGACCAGAATAACGAGCCGGCAGATTATTCTTCCGAAAATGTGCCCTACAAACCCAAAAGGTTTTTCCCTGTATCGCTTGAAGGCATTCAGCAGGAGGATTTCACCATGGTGTTTGGCAATCCGGGAAATACCATGCAGTATATTCCTTCTTATGAAGTGGATATTATCGAAAATCAGCGTGATCCTGACCGGATAGCCATCCGGGACAAAAAACTTGAAATCATTGGGCAAGCGATGGAAGCAGACCCGAAAGTGCGCATCCAGTACGCGGCAAAACATGCATCGGTGAGCAATGCCTGGAAAAAATGGCAGGGCGAAATTATGGGGCTAAAGCGGTTGGATGCTGTGGCAAAAAAGCAGGAATTTGAGAAAGAATTTGAAAGCTGGGCGAAGACCAATAATCTTTGGGAAAATCGCTATAAGGAGACATTCGAGAATTTTGATGCGCTCTATTACGTCTATCGGGATTATATCAAGGCTTATGACTACTATTCCGAAATTGTGTGGAACGGTGTTGAGATTTTTAAAGTGGCGGTACGCATTGAAAATATTCTGTCGGCGGTGGAGAATAATCCTGATAACCAGTCTGAAAGGGAGCTGACTAACCTCTCTGAGTTTATTCAGTCTTTCTCCAAGGATTATCATCAACCCGTTGATGAACAGCTTTTTGAAATACTGATTCCCATGCTCTCAGCAGATTTGCCTTCGAAAATGGTGCCTGAATATCTGAGTAAGCTGCTGGCTAAAAACAGAGATGAAAAATTGATAAAAAAAGTTTTTCGACGTTCTTTACTAACCGATTTAGGAAAACTGCAGGAGCTGCTCAAAGAAGGAGATGCAAAAAAGTTGATAAAATTGCGAAAAGACCCGGTTATGCGGCTCTATAACCAGTTAGAATCCCACAGTTCAACTCATGTTTTTCCGATTGTGGATGAACTCAGAAAATTTATTGACCGGGAGATGAAAGTGTTTATGGCAGGCATTATGCAGATGGAAGAGGGAAAGCAGCTTTACCCCGATGCCAACCTGACGCTCAGGGTCGCCTACGGGAAGGTTGAAGGTTATAATCCCAATGATGGTGTGAGTTACAAGCATTTTACGACTCTGGAAGGCATTATGGAAAAAGATAATCCCGAAATTTATGAATTTGCCGTGCCCGAACAACTGAAAGCGCTGCATGAGCTGCGTGATTACGGAAGCTATGCCGATGAAGCGGGCTTTTTGCCGGTCTGTTTCACCGCTTCAAACCACACCACCGGCGGCAATTCGGGCAGTCCGGTTGTAAACGGCAAGGGGCATCTGATAGGCGTAAATTTCGATCGCTGCTGGGAAGGAACCATGAGTGATATTATGTATGACCCGGAGCAGTCGAGAAATATTTCTATCGACATCCGCTATGCGCTTTTCCTGATTGATAAACTTGCCGGAGCCGGCTATCTGCTGGATGAAATGGAACTGGTGAAAGAGAAGTGAAGAATTTTGCTTTTTATTCGGGCAGAAAAATAAAACTTCGTTTTATAGTTAAAATGCTTATATACATCTGACTATTAATCAGTTTTATCTATTCGAAAATCAAATTGTAATAGCGCTCAATTTTCGAAGCTAATTCGCTGACGGAGATGTTTGAGCTGACCCTTAAAGTCTCTTTTCCATCGAAAAAAACAATAATCGCAGGACTTGAAAAAACACGGTGTGATGCGGCAATTGCCGGAATGAAAGCTGCGTTGATATATGTATGTTTCATCAACGGAAAGGATGCTGTCAGCAGCTCTTCAATTTTGGGGCGCAAAGCCAGGCACGGTGCACAGCTGTCGTTGTAGAAATAGAGCAGCAGGGCAGGAGAGGAGCTTTTCAGCAACTCCAGTTCTTCCAAAGTATTTATCTCTGTTTTCATAAAGCAAAAATAGGGTGAATTTGCGATATTTTCATTATTGAAAGATTTTTAGCTTGAAACAGACCACGAAATATTCACTTTTGCCCCTAAATGAACATAAGTACAAAACTCCTCATTATTAGCCGGCTTATTGTACTTTACACACATTCCAAATAAACTGACGCCAGCCATTTCAGCAAAAATCTTTCGATTTTAACTTTATATGAAGTTCGCTCCGATTGCAAAATTCTTTTAAGGTAGGAGAAAAAAATTGTGCTATTCTTGCCCGATAGAGTATATCTATCGGCATAAGCAAAATCGGTATCAAAGCAGAAGAAATAATGACCATAAACAGAAGGAAATTTATTGCTACGGGAGCTATCGGGCTTGGAGGGCTCTTTGTTACGGGGAAAACTTACAGTTTTCTTAAAGAGAGCAAGGCGAAAGCAAAAATTGTGATTGTTGGTGGCGGCGCTGCCGGAATAACTATGGCTGCCTATCTTTCATCCGGATTACGTTATGACGACATAACCATTATTGAGCCTAATGAAATTCATCATTATCAGCCGGGTTACACCATGGTTGCGGCCGGGTCGTTTAAACCGGAAGAAATTCTGAAACCCACTAAAAAGCTGATTCCCAAAGATGTGAAATGGGTAAAAGATGTTGTGATGGAGCTGGAACCTGAAACGAATCAGGTGTCAACGCTGAAAAATGGAAAAATCAGCTATGACTTTTTGGTGCTGACTCCCGGCTGTGAAATGGATTTCAATCAGGTTGAAGGAATCACACGCGAATCCATCGGGAAAAACGGACTTCATAGCATATATGATTATGATGGCGCTATAAAATGTTTTGAAGCACTTCAGCAGCTGCCGGATAAAAAAGCAGGACAGCTGGTGTTTACGGACAGCTACACGCAGCTTAAATGTGGCGGTGCACCCAAGAAAATTTGTCTCATCACTGAAGATTATCTGAAAAAGCACAACAGCAGGAGCGATTTCAATTTTGAGTACTATTGCAATTCAACCAATTTAATGACTCCGAAAATTTTCGGCGACCGCCTGCAGGAACTTTTTGATGAGCGCGGTGTAAACACCATTTATAAGCGCAGATTAGTTTCTGTTGATACTTATTCAAAAAAGGCTGTTTTTCAGGTACTTAAAGAGCCAACAGAAGCGCACTTGCCAGTTGATGAGCATACTGAACTTGTAACGGTTGATTATGATTTTCTGCACTTTACCCCACCGATGAGTGTTCCCGGTTTTGTCAGAAACTCTCCTTTGGCAGCCACGGAAGGCAAAAACCGGCACGGCGGCTGGGTTGATGTGGACAATGAAACCATGATTCAGACAAAGTATAATAACATCATTGTTTTGGGAGATGTTGCCGGACTGGAAACAAGCAAAACCGGTGCTGCAATCCGAATGCAGGCTCCGGTGGCTGCATCAAATCTGATTTCTATAATGGAGGGAAAAGAGCCGGAGAAAAAATATAACGGTTATTCTGCATGTCCAATCGTTACGGAATATGGAAAAGTGTTGATGTGCGAATTCGGCTACGATAAGGAGCTAATGCCGATTATTCCATTCATTGACCCCGGAATTGAGCGCGGTATGTGGTGGGTTTTGAAAAAATACGGACTGAAACCCATGTATTATCATGGAATGCTCAAGGGACTGATGTGATTATCCCCGGTTGATTACCCGGAATTAATCGAAATATTTTTATTCTGTCGGAACAATCATATTTTCTGCCAGCTCGTCGGCAAAAGTTTTGCCTTTGAGCATCTCCACAATTTTTAGCGCAAACCGGATGGCAACTCCCGCACCTTTCCCGGTAATGATTTTACCTGATACTTCTACCTCATTTCCTGTTACCTGTGCTCCAAGAAGCTGCTTTTCAAAGCCGGGATAGGAAGTTGCTTTTTCATTTTTTAAAATGTTCAGATTTCCAAGAACAAGCGGAGCGGCGCAAATTGCCCCTAAATGCCTGCCATCTTCGTGGTAGCTCAGGATTTGCGAAGCAAGTCCGGTATGATTTTTTAAATTGTTTGTTCCGGGCATTCCTCCGGGAAGCACGATCATATCGAAAGCACTGAAATCAACTTCATCAAATAGTTTGTCGGCAACAACTGGAATTCCATGTGCTCCGGTTACCTCTTTCTGGTCTGATACTGAAACGGTAATCGTTTCAATATGCGCCCTGCGCAAAACATCAATAATACTTACTGCTTCAATTTCTTCAAACCCTTCAGCAAGGGGAACAATAATCTTCTTCATAACTACATATTTTCTTAAAAATAAAAAAAGATCTCCGTAAAACGAAGATCTTTCAAAAGATTTTTTCGGTATTTTAATTATTCGAATATTCGCTTAAAGATTTTTCAAGCTTTTTGCGGGTGAAAAATATGCGACTTTTCACTGTTCCAAGGGGAATTTCAAGCTCTTCGGCAATCTCCTTGTACTTGTAGCCATCCAAAAACATAGTGAACGGTATGCGGTATTCATCTTCCAGTGCATCAATGGTTTTGTGAATTTCCTTTGTGCTATAGAATGAATCCGGTGCCGGAAAAACCTTGTCTCTGGAGAACAGCAAATGAAAATCATTGTTTGAATCGTCAAATGTGTTCCTGGTTTTCACATTCCTGCGGTAGTCATTGATGAATGTGTTTTTCATTATGGTATAAAGCCACGCCTTAAAGTTTGTATTTTCTGTGAATTTATCACGATAGGTGAGTGCTTTCAGCATAGTTTCCTGAAGAAGATCGTTTGCGCGCTCAGGGTCAGATGTTAAGCTGAGTGCATAGTAATGGAGTTTGTTTCTTAAACCGAGAAGTGCGTCATTAAATTGAACCTGAGTCATGGCTTTTTGTTTTTAAGTGAATAAAACTTTTCAATTTGTCAGGACAAATATAAATCAGACAAGTGAAACATAAAAGACTTTAAGCTCTTTTTCTGTTTGATTTTATTTATATGTGATAAAACTTAACTATTAGTTGAAGAAAAGAGGGATTTCGGGCTGTTTAAATCTCAGCATACTTTCCTGGCAAACGCCGGATTCGAGAATTAAAATCCTATTTTTGCAGCCCAAATATTAAAAATGAAGAAGATGAAATCGGGAACATTTCGGAACACAAATTATCATGTATTCAAAAAGTGGGGGAGAAGGAGCTATTCGCTATTCAGTGTGCTCAGAAAAGTTGTGAAAATATCTGTCCTGCCGATTGTGTATCTGATTTCATTGCCCCTGATATCATCTGCTTCTGAAAAAGATACTGCTGTGGTAAGAATTACGCATGACCTTGATGAAGTGGAAGTTACTGCCACGCGCTCGCCGCTCATCTATTCGGAAATTGCACGAATTCTGTCGGTTATTGAACATGCAGAAATTCAAAAGTCGCCTGCGCAAAGCGTGCAGGACTTACTTGAAAATATTGCCGGCGTGGATATCCGGCAGCGCGGCGCCGAAGGCGTTCAGGCGGATGTCAGCATACGCGGTGGCTCTTTTGATCAAACCTTGATTCTGCTGAACGGAATAAACATTACCGACCCGCAGACAGGGCATCACAACCTGAATCTTCCGGTATCGCTTTCCCAGATTGACCGCATAGAGGTTTTGGAAGGTCCCGCAGCAAGAGTTTATGGTCCGAATGCTTTCTCTGGCGCCATCAACATTGTTACCAAAAAACCGGAAGGCTTTTCTGTTCAGTCAGACCTTTCAGCCGGCAGTTTCGGTTATTTGAGCGGAAATTTATCGGGTAGCATCAAAACAGGAAATGTTGGTCATTTGGTGGCAGTCAACAGGAAAAGCGCCAACGGATACATTCAGAATACCGATTTTGAAGATACAAATCTGTTCTATTCTGCAGAAATGGAAGGGAAAGAAGGCAAAATCGCAGCTCAGGCGGGGATTGGCGGGAAAGGATTTGGCGCCAACAGTTTTTATTCACCGCTATATCCTGAACAGTTTGAACAGACCGGTACCCGTTTTGCCGCTTTGAGCATGAACTCAACCCGGAAAATGCACCTTGCTCCGGCGCTTTACTGGCGGCAGCATCTGGATAAATTCATGCTTTTTCGGGATGAAGCGCCCGAATGGTATCTCAATCATAATTACCACCGCACTGATGTCCGGGGCGCAAAGTTAAATTCGTGGTTTTTGTGGAAAGCCGGTAAAACTGTATTCGGGACTGAATTTCGAAGTGAAAAAATATGGAGTAATGTGCTGGGAGAAAACATGGAAGAGAATATTAAGGTGAAAAATGAAGATGCTTTTTACACCAAATCAAAAGCGCGAAATATCACTTCGTTTTTTTTAGAACACGCAGTTTTTGCCGGTAGCTGGAGCTTTTCGGCTGGAGTAATGGCAAATTCCATTTCAGATTACGGTGAAATCAGTTTTTTCCCCGGAATTGATGTGAGCTGTCAGTTTTCGCCCGCTGTAAAAATGTTTGCATCATGGAACACATCTATGAGAATGCCCACTTTTACGGATTTATACTATTCGGGACCGGTCAACCGGGGCAATTCAGAACTGAAACCCGAAAAAACAGCAGCGGCAGAAGCAGGAATTAAATACAGTTCACCATTCATTCAGGGGCACGCCCTGCTTTTTCACCGTATTGGAAAAAACCTGATCGACTGGGTAAAAGAATCTGAAAATGACGAAATCTGGCAGTCGATGAACCACACCCGGATTATTAGCAGCGGAACCGAAATTCAAATTGAATATCAGCCGAAAAAGCATCTTGAAATATTTTCACCCGACAACATAAAGCTAAGCTATTTCTTTAACAATCAGCAGAAAGAGAATGAAAATCTGATTTCATATTATGTATTAGACAATATTCGGCATAAAATTGTAGCTTCTGTTAATCAGAGTTTTACAAATCAGCTTTCAGCGGAAATAGCTTGTATTTATCAGAAAAGAGAAGGGACTTTTGGCTTTATCACACCGGAAGGAGCAACTGTTGAAACGCCTTATGCGCCTTTTTGGTTAACCCATGCGAAAATTCTTTACCGGCTGAATTCGGTGCAATTTTATGTTTCTGCCAACAATTTGTTTAATGTGCAATATTTCGATCTGGGAAATGTGGTGCAGCCCGGGCTTTGGATTAAAGCCGGAATTTCCCTGGATTTGAAAATGAAGTAAGATGTAAAATAGAAATACCCGTCAAAAAAGAAAAAGATTCTGTACCTTTGGAATTACATAATTCCTCAACATGGTGGGCATGAAGCAATCGTAAAATCCGGCATTGGGTTTTTGAAAAAGTATTTATTTTGAATCATATACCAACTTTAAAAATCAATAAAAAATTTTGAGAAATGATAGACAGGAGAGATTTCATCCGGACAAGCGCCCTGACCGGAATAGGTGTTTCATTAGGCGCATCAGTGATAGGGCAGGCATTGGAACAAAGCGTTCCGCAGGGAAAAAGAGTGGGCATTATCGGGCTTGACACTTCGCACAGCATAGCATTCACCAAATCAATGAATGCCGAAAATGCAGGCAACAGCTTTTTAGGCTATAAAGTGGTGGCTGCTTACCCGCAGGGCAGCCTTGATATTCCTTCATCGGTTGAGCGGATTGCCGGCTACACAAAGCAAATTCAGGAGATGGGCGTGAAAATTTCCCTTTCTATTGAAGATATGCTTGCCAAAGTAGATGTTGTTCTGCTTGAGACCAACGACGGGCGCCGGCATCTTGAGCAGGCGCTTCCGGTTTTGAAAGCCGGCAAGCGAATGTTTATCGATAAACCGATGACCGCTTCTCTCGCAGAGGCGATAGCGATTTTCGAAGCCTCCGCATTTTATGGAGTTCCGGTCTTTTCAGCTTCATCGCTGCGCTACATTCAGGGTATGGATGAAGTGTTGAACGGTGCGGTTGGAAAAGTACTTGGCGCGGATGCATTCAGTCCTGCCTCACTGGAAGAGACCCATCCCGACCTGTTTTGGTACGGAATACACGGCGTGGAAACACTGTTTACGGCAATGGGAACGGGTTGCAAGACCGTTACCAGAGCGTTCACACCGGATAACGAGGTGGTTGTCGGCATTTGGGAAGGAAACAGAGTCGGAACATTTCGCGGAATTCGAAAAGGAAAATCGGGTTATGGCGGACATGTTTTCGGCGAAAAAGGGATAAAACCTTTAGGCACATACAACGGCTATGACCCGTTGCTCAAAGAGATTGTAAAATACTTTGATACCGGAGCGCTGCCCGTTCAACCCGAAGAAACTCTTGAGATACTGGCTTTTATGGAAGCAGCCGAAGAGAGTAAGAAAAATGGGGGCAAACCGGTTTCCATGGAAAAAGTGATGGAGAAAGCCAGAAAGAACAGTAAAAAAATAAAATTTTAGAAGTTTAATAAAATGAATCAAAATTCAAACAAGACAGACCGCCGTACTTTTTTGTCAAAAACCGGAATGGTGGCGGCAGGACTTACGCTTGGCGCCAATCAGGTGAGCGCTAAAAGTTATTCACGCATTATTGGTTCCAACGATAAAATCAGAATGGGATTTATCGGCGTTGGAAACCGCGGTACGCAGGTGTTGCATGAATTTATGAACGAACCTGATTGTGAAGTTGCTGCATTATGCGATGTTTATGAACCTTACGTAACGCGTGATCGCAGTCGTGTTGATCCGCGCTATATTGAAATGTGTCCACGACAGATTCCCGGGATGGGGGAGAGCTTTCCAACCAAAATTGGCAGATACGCCGATTACCGCAAATTAATAGAAGACCGGTCGATTGATGCAGTCTATATTGCCACACCCGAGCACTGGCATGCAATTCAAACAATTGACGCAATTCAGGCAGGGAAAGATGTTCTTGTTGAAAAACCGCTGACAAAGAGTATTCACGAAGGCAGACAAATTATAAAAGCGTGGGAAAAAAGCGATCGGGTTGCTGCTGTTCTGCTCAATCGCCGTGGCTCAGGAACTTATCAGAAGCTGGCTCAGGAGATTCCCGACGGAAAAATCGGGAAAGTAACTTTTGCAATCAGCAATCATGTTTCCAATATGTATCCGAAAGGAATCGGAAAAATGAAACCCGAACGTCCGCCAAAGGATTTTGACTGGGATATGTGGCTTGGTCCAAAGCCCTACCGCCCTTATCAGTACAATATTGCTCCCTACATGTTTCGCTGGTGGGAAGAGTATGATAATCAGATATTGAACAACGGTGTGCATTCCCTCGACTTAATTCGCTGGCTGCTCAATGAAAAAGCTCCGGTTTCGGTTACCAGTCTGGGAGGCAGATATGTTGTTGATGATGATCGTACCATTCCCGACACTTTGCAAACTATTTTCGAATTTCCATCGGGCGCATTGGCAACATTTACCCAGCTTGAGGCAAGCTCGGGCAGTTTTATCCGCCAGGGATTCCTTGAACTCCGTGGTACCAAAGGTACGCTCTATGCCAACGGGAACAACGGATACAAGATAGTTCCCACATCGGCAGGACAGTTTCAAAGCTGGGATAAAATGATTGCAGAGGAAGATTTCGAACTAAAAACTGTTGGCGAAGGGAAATTGTCGGACGGCACTTATGCCAATCCGGGCGCCAATATTGTCCGCAATTTTCTGGATTGTGTAAAATCCCGTGAAATGCCTTTGGTTTCGTTAGAAGATGGTCATCTTTCCACCAATATGGCACATCTGGCAACCATATCCTATCAGGTTAATCAAACCCTGAAATGGGATGCCGACAAGGAGATTGTAACCAACTGCGATGAAGCCAACAAGCTGCTTTCTTATGAGTATCGCAATCCGTGGAAACTGAATGTGTAGCAGTAAAATCATTTTGACGTAATAATTTTTAAAATCTGACATGGAAAGAAGAGCTTTTTTAATGAACTCAGGGGCATTTTGCCTGCTGGGTTCATTAAACTTATTGCCTTTCTCCTGTAAAAATATTTACAATCACAGAATGAAAATAGCGCATACAGCTTCAGTTGTGGAGAAAGAGCCACTCATTCAGCCTTTTGGCTTCAAGGGCGGATATTTGACCGAACTGTGGCAAAGTGTGGTGCGGCTCACCGGTTCGGGCGGAAATCATGCAATAGGCTTGGGAACACAAAGTGTTTTATGGTCCGACAGCGAGATTTTTCAAAATAATTCTGAAACCGACGGAAACCGGATGATGTATGCCATCACCGAAAGAGCTTTAAAAATGATTGAAGGGATGGCATTTGATAATCCGATTGCCTTACAGGAGGATATTTTAGAGGAAGTTCATAACTTCGGAAAAAGAATTACAGGGAAAGCCGATCTTCGCAAGACATTTACACTCAATGCCCTTGTGCCGGTTGATAATGCACTCTGGATACTCTTTGCCAAAGAAAACGGTATTGGGGAATTTGACAGCATGATTCCGGCACAGTACCACTCAACCCTTTCGCAACGGCACAAAAAGGTCGCTTCCATTCCCCTTATTTCCTATGGAACATCACCCGAGGAGCTGAAAGAAATTGCAGAAAGCGGCTATTTTTTTTTCAAAATAAAGATCGGTCAGCCGGGAAATCAGGCAGAAATGCTTGAAAAGGATAAAGCACGTTTATCCGAAATTCACCGGGTTTTAAGCTCTTTTCAGACACCTTACACCAAAAACGGGAAATTGGTCTATTACTTAGATGCAAACGGGAGGTATGAAAAAGAGGAAACTTTTCTGTCATTTCTGGATTATGCGGATAAAATTGGAGCGTTGGAGCATATAGCCATCATTGAAGAGCCCTATCCCGAGGAGCTGGAGATTGACGTATCCGATATTCCCGTGCGTTTAGTTTCAGATGAAACTGCTCACACTGAGGCTGATGTATTGAAGCGGATAGAGATGGGCTACCGGGCAATTGCGCTGAAGCCCATTGCAAAAACGTTCAGCATGACTTTAAAAATTGCAAAAACGGCAAAAGAGCACGGAGTTCCCTGCTTTTGTGCAGATTTAACCGTAAATCCGGTTTTAGTTGAGTGGAACAAGAGCTTTGCCGCACGGCTGAACACATTCCCCGGGTTGGACAATATCGGACTGCTGGAAAGTAACGGGAAGCAAAACTACCGGAACTGGAACAAAATGATGGAACATTTTCCGGCAGGAAATAAGCCATGGATTGAGCCAACAGGCGGAATTTATACCACAAATGATGAATTTTTCAAAACCGGTGGTGGAATTTTTGAGAATTTAAGATATTATGAGGGGTTGTTTGATAATTTTGCGCCAAAATGAATTTAAAAATGAAACAGTTTCTACTTCTGCCGATTGCAGTTTTTGTATTGAGCTGCACTGCAACAACAAAAAAAGGTGAAATAATGAATACAGATGACAATATCAGGCAAAAGGTGGAGGAGTTTGCCACTTTCAGATTAACAACCGATTTGAGTCTCTTGTCCGAAAAGGAAAAACAGATGCTTCCATTACTTTTTGAAGCTGCAATAATCATGGACGATATTTTCTGGACTCAGGCTTATGGCAACAAACAAGAGCTGTTTGCCAATGATTTTGACGATTATACAAAAAAGTTTTTGCAAATCAATTACGGTCCGTGGGAGCGTCTCAATAACAATGAACCTTTTATTAAAAAATTCGGCGCCAAACCGGCGGGAGCCAATTTTTATCCGGCAGATATGACCAAAGCCGAATTTGATGCCTGGGATAATCCGCAAAAAACAAGTTTATATACATTAATCAGAAGGGATGAGAATAATAATTTACAGGCAGTTCCGTATCATCAGGCGTGGAGCGGGCAGATCTCCAAAGCAGCAGATTTAGTTCTTCAGGCTGCCGGTTTGGCAGAAGATGAAGGATTGAAAAATTACCTTGAAAAGCGGGCACAGGCGCTGCTCAATGATGATTATTATGAAAGCGATGTTGCCTGGCTTGAGATGAAAAACAATACAGTTGATTTTATCATCGGTCCAATTGAAAACTATGAAGATCAGCTATATGGCTATAAGGCAGCTTATGAATCGATGATTCTTGTAAAAGACAGGGAGTGGAGTGAAAAATTAGAGAAATATGCGGCGTTACTTCCCGGACTTCAGGAAGCGCTGCCGTGTCCGCAACCATACAAAAATGAAACTCCCGGATTTGACTCCGACTTAAATGTCTATGATGCAATATATTACGCCGGAGATTGTAATGCAGGAAGCAAGACCATTGCCATAAACCTGCCGAATGATGAGAAAGTCAGGGAAGATAAAGGAAGTCGTAAGTTGCAGCTAAAAAATTCCATGCAGGCAAAATTTGACAAGATATTGATTCCGATTTCCGATTTGCTGATTGCAGAGGATCAGCGTAAACATGTGAAATTTGATGCTTTTTTTGAAAACACCATGTTTCATGAAGTGGCTCACGGACTTGGACTTGGCAGCACTGTTGACAAAAGCTCCACGGTGCGTGAAGCGCTGAAAAACGTCTATACATCTTTTGAAGAGAACAAGGCGGATATTCTGGGGTTGTGGTGTGTTTACCAGCTGAATGAGGTTGGCGAGCTGGCTAATAAAGATATGATGGATAATTTTGTTACTTCCATGGCAGGGCTTTTCCGTTCAGTTCGGTTTGGCGCAGCCAGCGCCCACGGAAAAGCAAACATGATGCGCTTTTACTACTTCCTTGAAGCAGGAGCATTCCGGCGGGATAATGCAACCGGCACATACCGCGTTGATTTTGAGCGGATGAAATCGGCGATGCTGAGCCTTTCCGAATATATTTTGAAAGTGCAGGGCGATGGCGATTATGAAGCTGCAAAGCAGATGCTTGAAGAGAAAGGGTTTATTCGCGAAGAGCTTCAGAACGATCTGAACAGAATCGGGGAAGCGGGAATTCCGCGCGACATTGTTTTTGAGCAGGGACCTGAATTTCTTGAGTTCTGATACTTTTTCCAAAAAATAAGCTGAAAGCCTTGCTCAGCTTGTGATTCTCCGAAATAAAACGATCAGTTCAGCCGGAAACGATAAGAGATAGTTCCCTGCTGAAATGCAGGAGCGTTGTTGTCCACATTAAATTTGGCTTTTAGCGCCGCCTGCCGTGCTTCATTCCAAAATTTCTGGTTCATTATGGTTGTACCACGTGCTCCCGGCTCAGCTGCCGTTACATTTCCGTTTTTATCCACGGTAACTTTTACGATAACCACTCCTTCATCATCACCCGGGTAAGCCGGTTTGGGTAGTGAACGGGCTGAGCGCCCGGAAAGGTCAAAGGAGACCCCGGTTCCCTGGTCGCCGGAGCCGCTGCCGCCCGGACCATAATTCCCTGCATTGGGATCGCCTGTCGGCACTCCCTGGTTTCCTCCGGGAAAAGTAACTCCCTGATTCGGATTGCTTCCGGTGCCTTGTCCACCCGGACCACTGGCATTCCCGCCAAATGCACCCTGTGCACGGGAGTTGATTTCAGCTATTCTGCGCTCTTCTTCTTCACGCTTTTGTTTTTCTAACTCTGCCTGACGCTGTCTCTCCAATTCAGCCTGACGCTGCCTTTCTGCTTCAACCTGGCGCTGGCGCTCAATCTCTGCTAACCGTTGACGTTCAGCTGCCTCGGCCTGCCGGCGCTGCTCCTCTATTCGCTGCTGCCTGTCAGCTTCCTCTTTACGCTTTCTCTCTGCAGCTTCAATTGCTGCCGTCTGCTCATAATCCTGTGTCATTGCCTCCTCTTTGGCAGGCTGTGTATTGACCGGGGGCGGTGCAGCAGGCTGCGGGGGTGGGGTAGATGGTGTTTGCGTACTTTGGGGTGGTGGCGGTGGTTCGGGCTGGCGCCGCTGCGGAGCAGGTTCAATATCTCCCAATCCATGCTCGCTGTCGCCGAAATTCACCAAAATTCCCTGTTCTCCGGGCAGTGGGAGAGGGGTGAAAAATCCCATGAAAATCAGTATCAGCAGGACAATAACATGAAAAATGGTTGTCCCGATAATTCCTTCTCTATGTTTTTGATAATAACTCATTAACTCTCCGGTGCAGTAGCTGCAATCATTTTATATTTATTCTTTCGTGCAATGTTCATAATTTTTACCACTTCTTCCCAGGGAACCGATTTTTCGGCATGAAGTGAAATAAAAATATCATCATTGCCAATTCCGTACCGATTTTGCAAGAAAGGCTCAATTTCCTGAAATTCAACACGCCGCAGTTTGCCGTCATCATTGACGTAATATTTCAAATCTCTTGTTATTGAGATTGTTGTGATAGGTTTTGCAGCAGTCTGGTTGTTGCTTTGAGGCAGTAAAAGCTTCAATGCGTTGGGTGCTACCAGCGTTGATGTAATCATAAAAAATATGAGCAGCAAAAAGACAATATCGGTCATTGATGCCATGCTGAATGTAGCATTTACCTTATTTCTTCTTTTTAAAGCCATTTGAATCGGTTAAACAGGTTCATTAAGCAAATCCATAAATTCGGTGGTGGTTGCTTCCATTTTAAAAACCACTTTTTCAACGTTGGTAACCAGAACATTATAAGCAAAATAGGCGATAATTCCAACTATCAGCCCGGCAACCGTAGTTACCATTGCCTGGTAAATACCTGTTGATAAGAGTGTTACATCAATATTATTACCGGCATTTGACATATCGTAAAACGCCTGAATCATTCCCATAACGGTACCCAAAAAACCGAGCATCGGTGCGCCGCCGGCAACCGAAGCCAGAGTGGGAAGTCCTTTTTCAAGCTTTGCAATCTCCAGATTACCAACATTTTCGATAGCTGCACTCACATCACCAAACGGACGACCAATGCGGCTGATTCCTTTTTCTATCATTTTTGAAGCCGGATTGACACTGGTGCGGCAAAGCATAAGCGCATCGTCAATTTTTCCGTTTGTAATGTAAACTTTGATCTTTTCCAGCAGTGAAGCATCAAACTGTCCGGCTTTTCTGATGGCAAAATAGCGGTCAAAGAAAATATAAACTGCAATAAATGAAAGCAACAGAATTGGAATCATTATCCAACCGCCTTTGAGTGCTAAATCAAAAAACTTGATGGAAATTCCATCAGCTGTTTCTGTGGCCAGCGTATCCAGTTCATTTGCAATATCGGCCTGAATCATTAATAATTTAAACATGGACTAAAATTTTCATTATAATTTTAAACAAAACGATATAAACTATCAGTATAGTATAAACGGCAAAAATAACGATATTTTACTTTGGCTACAATCAAATGGGTATATGCAGAAAAGAAGTTATAAACAAAGGAGTCTTAATATTTATTTCTAAAAACATATTTGTCCTATAATAGATATTATGTTAAATAATATCTATTTCAAAAAAGGGACAAATTTTAATGTCCCTTCTTTTAATAGATTATCTGATTACTGCCCCAGCTTTTCAAGCATCTTATTGTAGTTGTCCATATCTTTCAGCCTGTAATAGAGGTTTTTGAGTGATTCAAGCGTCATGTTGTCATCATTTTTGAGCTCATGGCACTTTTCCATGAACGGCAATGCCTCCTCGAACCAGATGTCAGATTTGGATAACTCCTCTTCGTATAATTTATTATTTGACGTGGGAATTGTGTTTGCATATTCAATCTGCTTCACACCTTTATTATAATACAATGCGCCAAGATTGTAATATGCGTTAAAAAATTCTTTATCGGCTTCAATGGCATTCTGGTATGCTTCAATGGCATTCTCTTCGTCTTCAAGCTTTTCGTAAAGAGCGCCCTGAGCAAAATAGAATGTTGCGTTTTCGGGATCCTGCTCAATTGCCAATTTGAGATACTTCATTGCATCTTCCGTTTTGTTCTGATCCATATAAAGCTGAATCATGCTTGTCAGCACAACATTGTCATCCGGATATTTTTCAAATCCCTTCTGCAAAGCTGCTAATGCGCCAAGGGTATCCTTGTTCAGCTGGTAAGAACTTGCAATCAGACTGTACGTTTTTGCACCATTATAATCATATTTGGCAGCTTCTTCATAATATTTAATGGCTTTATCATACTTTTCGCCATTGTATGCTGCAAGCCCCGCATTAAAGATAATTACGGTGTCAACTGCTCCGGGATTGTCTTTTGCAATGAAGTCAATGCTCTGAACATCAAGTATTTGTTCAAAGGAAAGCAATGCCCTGTCAAAGTTATTCTGGTTGAATGCTTCAACTGCCTGATTTGTTAAATCATTAATCAACAGCGTCAACTTTACCTTGATGCTGTTGGTGTTTCTTCCTTTTGCATCGAGTTCCACAGCCTTTTTGAAAGAATTAACTGCCTCCGTGAGCGGATCATCTGCAAGTTTCTTAATATCGGCATTTGTTGACTGAAAAATTGCCTGATACACTTCTCCCCTCACCTCCCAGGTGTTGGGCCAGTCGATGGTTTTGGCAACCTTGTCATGCGATGGATCAATAGCTTTATTAATATTTTGCAAAGCTTCAGCGAGTTTTCCTGCCTCTTTAAGGCTTTGCGATTTGGTTACAAGGCTTTTTTGAGCATTGCCCAAAAAAGCAATTAAAACCAAAACAGTTAAAATAAATACTCTTTTCATTGTGTTCAATTTTTAAATTAATTTTTTACAAAAATATTATGTTTTATAATTTATATCAAATATACTGCCATGAATTTTAGTAATTTATTCCTGTTCCAAATAATCGTCTTCTGTTTCGGTGTTATTTTCAGGATTAATATCGCTTCCTTCATCAGCCTCGTCCGTTTCAAACACTTGTTCTTCTTCAGTGTCATTTACCACTCTTGCCACTGAAGCGATGCTGTCTTCCTCTTTCAGATTAATGAGCCGGACGCCCTGTGTAGCCCGTCCCATCAGCGAAATTGATTCCACTGCGAGACGTATGGTGAGTCCGTTTTCAGTAATAATCATTAAATCGTTAGCATCGGAAACATTTTTAATGGCAATCAGGCGACCGGTTTTCTCGGTGATATTCAGGGTTTTCACTCCTTTACCACCTCTGTTCGTAATTCTGTAATCTTCAAGTTTTGAACGTTTTCCGTAGCCGTGTTCGGAAATCACAAGAATATCCTCTTCATCTTCATGCTTTAAGGAAACCATACCGATTACTTCATCATTTTTGCCGCTTAAGGTAATTCCTTTCACGCCGGAAGCTGTCCGCCCCATGGCTCTCACCCGCTCTTCATTAAACCGGATAGCCTTACCCGATTTCACGGCAAGCATGATTTCGCTTTCGCCGTTGGTCAGCCGCGCTTCAAGCAATTGGTCTCCTTCGCGGATAGTGATGGCAATCACACCGTTTTGCCGCGGACGTGAGTAGGCTTCCAGCAATGTTTTCTTTATCATCCCCTTCTTGGTACCAAAAAGAATGTAGTTGTTGTTGATGAATTCTTCGTCGGAAAGTGTCTTTACTTTAATGAAGGTCAGTATTTTATCTTCCAGACCGATGTTGAGAATATTTTGAATTGCCCTCCCTTTTGCCGACCGTGAACCTTCAGGAATTTCATAAACTTTCAGCCAGTAGCATTTGCCTGCTTCGGTGAAAAGCAGTAGCGTATTGTGCATTGAAGCAATAAAAATATGCTCAAGGAAATCTTCATCACGGGTAGTTCCGCCTTTGGAACCAACCCCTCCCCTTCCCTGAATCCGGAATTCGGTCAACGGTGTCCGTTTAATATATCCCAGATGCGAAATGGTGATAACCATGTCTTCATCAGCATAAAAATCTTCAGGATTAAACTCTTCAGCATTGGGAACTATCTCGGTTTTTCTTTCATCCCCATATTTACTCTTTATTTCTAACAGTTCATCCTTTATTACGTTCATTCTGAGACTTATATCCGATAAAATATTTTTCAGATGCTCAATCTGCTTCATAATCTCTTCATATTCACTCCGCAGCTTGTCCTGCTCTAATCCGGTGAGCTGACGCAAACGCATGTCAACGATTGCCCTTGCCTGAATTTCAGTGAGTTCAAACCGCTCGATTAACCTTTCTCTTGCATTGTCGGGAGTTGAAGAACTTCTGATAATTGCAATGACTTCATCAATATTGTCGCTGGCAATGATCAAGCCTTCCAGAATATGCGCTCTTTTTTCAGCCTGTTCTAATTCGTATTGCGTGCGGCGCGTAACAACTTCGTGGCGATGATTTACAAAATGAACGATAATGTCCTTCAGGTTCAGCATTTTGGGTCTTCCGTTCACAAGTGCAATATTGTTCACGTTGAACGAAGTTTGCAATGCAGTATATTTATAGAGGTTATTTAAAACCACATTACTCATTGCATCGCGTTTCAGGTCATAAACCACGCGCATCCCTTCCCTGCCCGACTCATCGTTGACATTGGAAATGCCTTCAATTTTTTTCTCATTCACTAAGTCGGCAGTCCGCTGAATCATCTCGGCACGATTGACTAAATAGGGAATTTCGGTAACTACAATTTTTTCGCGGTTCCCGTCATTTTCAATATGGGCTTTCCCCCGCAAAACAATTCTTCCCCGTCCGGTTTCAAAAGCTTCTTTCACGCCGGAATAGCCATAAATAATGCCGCCGGTAGGAAAATCGGGCGCCTGAATAATCCTTATCAACTCTTCAATATCGATATCGGGATTGTCAATATAGGCAATGATGGCGTCAATTGAATCGGAAAGATTGTGCGGCGCCATGTTTGTTGCCATTCCAACAGCAATTCCCGACGAACCGTTGATTAACAGTTGCGGGATTTTGGTTGGCAAAACGGTTGGTTCAGTCAGCGACTCATCAAAATTTGGCTGAAAGTCCACTGTATTTTTATCCAAATCGGCTAAAGTTTCTTCCGCAATTCTTGCCATGCGCGCTTCCGTGTAACGCATAGCCGCAGGGCTATCGCCGTCTATCGAACCAAAGTTGCCCTGTCCGTCAATCAGCGGGTAGCGAAGCGACCACGACTGCGCCATTCTGACCATGGTGTGGTAAACCGATGAATCTCCGTGGGGATGATATTTCCCCAAAACTTCACCAACAATTCTTGCCGATTTCTTATAAGGACGGTTCGACAGGTTACCCAGATCAAACATACCATATAAAACACGGCGGTGAACCGGCTTAAAGCCATCCCGCACATCGGGCAGAGCGCGCGAAACAATAACCGACATTGAATAGTCGATGTAAGCAGATTTCATTTGCTCTTCGATGTTTACCCGAATTATTCTTTCTCCTTCACTCATTGTATTCCTTTCTTCGTTAAATAATTTCCAATTTGAAATTGAACCACAAAAGTAATAAAAATCATCTGTCAATAAGGCACAAAGGGGCTTGATTAATGCCGGGTCAGGAAAGAAGATATTAACAATTTAACTGTCAATAATTCAGGAAACAGCTTGTTGCTTTGAAAACTTCCCGACTAAATATTCACTTTGGAGCCCAATTATTGGTAATTTAGCGCTTTAAACTATTAGGAACAATTTTTGTTCTAAACAGGGAAAATTTTAATAAATTATGGATTCTCAGTTTTCTCCAAGAATTAAGGATATAATAGGTTACAGCCGGGAAGAAGCAATCCGGTTAGGGAATGACTATATCGGACAGGAGCACCTTTTTTTGGGAATATTAAGAGATGGTGAAGGAATTGCCACAGATATTCTTGAAAATCTGGGTGTGAATTTAAAAGATATCAAACAACTCATCGAAAAGAAAATCAGAACAAGCAATCCGGTTAACGGCAATGTTGATCTGATGATGCTGAAATCGGCAGAGAAGGCGCTAAAGCTTGTTTATCTCGAAGCACGCTGGTTTAAAAGCCCTTATGCCAACAGCGGTCATTTGCTGTTAGCTATTCTGAAAGACAGTGAAAGCATTGTAACGCAGCTGCTGCTTGAGTTCGGCGTAAATTATTCAGCGGTGAGATCACAGCTCAGGGAATTAAGCAATCCGTCTGCGCGCTCCGATTTTCCGGAAAGTGAAGATGATGATCCGATTGGTCCTTTTTCACGCAGACCGGGCAGCGGGCAAGGCGCCAGAAAGAGCGCATCACCCAAATCCGATACTCCCGTTCTGGATAATTTCGGAACAGATATTACCCGTCTGGCTGAAGAGAACAGCCTCGACCCGATTGTAGGACGCGACGTTGAAATTGAGCGCCTTGCACAGATTTTGAGCCGCCGGAAAAAGAACAATCCCATTCTGATTGGCGAGCCGGGAGTTGGGAAATCTGCCATTGCGGAAGGACTTGCCCTGCGCATTGTGCAAAAGAAAGTTTCCCGCATTCTGTTCGACAAACGGGTGGTGAGTCTCGACATCGCTTCGATTGTGGCAGGAACCAAATACCGCGGTCAGTTTGAAGAACGCATGAAGGCGATTCTGAATGAACTTTCCAAGGTAAATAATATCATACTTTTCATTGATGAAATTCACACTATTGTTGGAGCAGGCGGCGCAACAGGCTCGTTGGATGCAGCAAATATGCTGAAACCGGCTCTGGCACGCGGTGAAATTCAGTGCATTGGCGCAACAACGCTTGACGAGTACCGCCAACATATTGAAAAAGACGGTGCATTGGAGCGACGCTTTCAGAAAGTTTTGGTTGAACCCACAACAATTGAGGAGACCATTGAAATTCTGAAAAATATCAAAAGCAGATATGAAGATCATCACAATGTGATATACACGCCCGAAGCGATTGATGCCTGTGTTAAGCTGACGGCACGCTACATTTCCGACAGGTATCTGCCGGACAAGGCAATAGATGCATTAGACGAAACCGGCTCACGGGTTCATATTACCAATATCAATGTTCCCGAAAGGATTGTGAAGTTGGAAGAGAAAATCGAGCAGGCTAAAGAGGATAAAATTTCCGCAGTGAAAAGCCAGAATTTTGAGCTGGCTGCCAACTACAGAGATAAGGAGAAAAACCTGCTTCAACTTTTAGAAAACGAAAAGGAAGAGTGGGAAAAAGAGCTGCTGAATCATCGTGAAATTGTTGATGAAGATAAAGTTGCAGAAGTGGTTGCCATGATGTCCGGAGTTCCTGTTCAGCGAATTGCACAGGCTGAAGGAAAACGGCTGATGGGTATGGAAAAAGACCTGAAATCCAAGGTAATCGGACAGGAAGAAGCAATCAAAAAGATTGTGAAAGCGATTCAGCGCAACCGTGCCGGACTGAAAGATCCCAACCGCCCTATCGGTTCATTCATTTTTTTAGGACCTACGGGAGTTGGCAAAACGCAGTTAGCAAAGGTGCTGACCACTTATCTGTTTGATAATCTGGAGTCGTTGATTCGGATCGACATGAGCGAATATATGGAGAAATTCTCGGTTTCCCGTTTAGTTGGTGCGCCTCCGGGATATGTGGGGTATGAAGAAGGCGGTCAGCTCACCGAAAAAGTGAGACGCAAGCCCTATTCTGTTGTGCTGCTTGATGAAATGGAAAAAGCGCATCCCGATGTTTTCCATATTCTGCTACAACTGTTGGATGAAGGACATCTCACGGACAGCCTCGGAAGAAATGTTGACTTTAAAAATACCATAATCATCATGACTTCCAACAT
>CAYNOQ010000017.1:37313-39311 GCA_964398855.1 uncultured Mariniphaga sp.
AATTACAAGCTGAAAATATCTCCGGCGGTTAAAGATTTTCTGGCAGAAAAAGGGTACGATCCCCAATTTGGCGCCCGCCCACTCAAGCGTGCAATTCAGAAATATCTTGAAGACGAAATGGCGGAAATTATCATAAAAGCTTCCATTTCGGAAGGAGACACCATTTCGGTCGGGTTTGACAAAAAGAATGAAAAATTACTCATAAGAATACTCTCATCTAAAAAAGAGATGAGCAACAATTAACAATTGGTGCAAAACAAAGGGGGCTGCCCGAACGGGTAGCCCCCTTTGTTTTGCGATAATCCGCAAACCCCGTCAGGTGTTCATTGCACCGCAAACCTGAATAACCTGTCCGCTGACATAAGAGGAAAGGTCGGATGCAAGAAATACGGCAACTCCCGCAACTTCTTCCGGTGAGCCGCCACGCTTCAGCGGAATGGAAGCTTCCCACGCTTTACGCGCATCTTCCGGTATTTTTGCTGTCATTTCAGTGATGATAAATCCGGGTGCAATGGCATTGGAGCGGATTCCCCTGGAGCCTAATTCGCGCGCCACCGATTTGGTGAAACCGATTATCCCTGCCTTTGATGCAGAGTAGTTTGCCTGTCCTGCATTTCCGCTCACGCCCACTACTGAACTGAGGTTGATTATGGAACCAGAACGCTGTTTCAGCATGGTTTTCTGTATCGCTTTTGTGAAGTTGAAAACCGATTTCAGGTTTACGTTAATCACGGCATCCCACTGATCTTCAGTCATTCGCATGAGCAGCGTATCCTTTGTGATTCCGGCATTGTTCACTAAAATGTCAACCTGCCCGAAATCTTCCACAATCCGGTCAACCACTTTTGCCGTGTCTTCATAATCGGCAGCATCGGAGGCATATCCTTTAGCCTTTACGTTCAGCGCCAGCAACTCCTGCAGGGTGGTCTCCATGTTTTCATCTTCAAAAAGATCGGTAAATGCAACATTACAGCCTTCCTGTGCAAATTTCAGCGCAATCGCTTTGCCAATTCCCTTAGAAGCGCCGGTTATAACGGCTGTTTTTCCTTCAAGTAATTTCATCAGATTAAAATTAAATATTTTCAAAAATCTTCGGCATGATTCTCTTTCATGCGCTTTTCCTGTAGCGGAATTAATTCCGCAAATATAGGTTTTAACGGTAAACTAACAGACAAAGTTCAGACAAATTCATCTTTAACCGCACCCGAATTATCCGAAAACTCAAAACAACTGCTTCGCAATTTGCTCCATTATTTCAGACGCTTTTCCGCGCAGGTGAATGTCTGTAACTTTGCTGGTAAAAAGGGTCTTTTCAGGATTTATCTCAATGATTGCTGCGCCGTTCTGCTTTGCCGTACGCGGCACAGATGAAGCGGGCATAACTTCGCCGGTGGAACCGATAATGATGCAAACATCCGCCTTTTCGGCATCGGCAAATGAATTCTGGAAAGCATCCGGGGAAATGCCTTCCCCAAAGAATATGAAATCGGGTTTTAAAATTGCGTTGTCATGCTTGCAGCGCGGCGGAATTTCTTTAAAATCAAATTCATCGGCGTTATAATGTCTTTCGCATTGCAAGCACAGTAACCGCTTTGAATTTCCATGAAATTCATGCACGTTCACATTTCCGGCTTCAAAGTGTAAGTTGTCGATATTCTGGGTAATTACCGATTTCAAAAATCCTTTCTGCTCCATCTCTGCAAGGATGTTATGAGCCGCATTGGGCACGGCATTGGCAAAAAAATCGTAAAATATTTCGCGGATATAGTTCCAACAATCTACGGTATTTTTGAGATAAAAGCCTATATCCAAAATTTCAGGATTATATTTATTCCACAAGCCGTGTTCTCCCCGAAAAGGAGGAATTCCGCTTTCAACAGAAATTCCGGCGCCGGTGAATGCTATTGCGAATTGCGATTCCCGAATAATTTTCACTGTTTCTTTAATCAATTTGTCCATAAAAAAGCGCTTAAATCCGGCTAAATCTAATTAAAATAA
>CAYNOQ010000018.1:0-39144 GCA_964398855.1 uncultured Mariniphaga sp.
GCTGATTAAATTATCTGTTCTTAGCATTTTTTTAATCTGTCAAAGTAGAATTAATTACTGTTTATTCAGAACAAAAAAAATTATAAACATGAAAAAAACATATTATTCTTTTTGTATTTTACTGATTGTAATATTTCTGTTTGCATGTAAAGATGAAGATGGAGGTACACCTCCGGGGCAGGTTGCGAATGTGGAAATTACTCCCGGGCATGGTGAGTTAATATTAAAATGGACAAATCCTTCAGACCAAAATTATTATTATGTGGATATTGAATTTGTGGACTCTCAAGGTAAGAATCGCAGCAGAAAGGTTAGTCATTATGCTAATGCAGATACAATCATAGGTTTTGCCGATACCCAATCTTATACTTTTTCTTTAACTTCTTACAGCTATACAGGTCAGGCATCGGCAGCAGTAACAGCATCAGCATCACCATTAGAACCTGCTTTTGCATCAGTAATAAATACTGTTGATGTAGTGCCTGATTTTGGAGGAGCCATCGTTACCTGGACAAATGAAACCGGAAAACCAACCACAGTTAAAGTAAGTTATCCTGATAATGACGGACAAAAAACAACTACTCTTTTCACCGCTAATGAATCGGGAAAAGGATATATTTCAGGATTAAACACAAATTTGAGAAGTTTTGACGTTGTAGTTTCTGATAAAGCTAACAATAGCTCAGTTGTTCGATCATTTGAAGTTACACCGCTTGAAGAAGTGAAAATCAGCAAATCCAAATGGACGGTTGTAAGCTTCTCTTCAGAGGAAGCCAGCGGCGAAGGTCCATCCAACGGTCGGGTAATTCATGCAATTGATGATGATATTTCAACATTCTGGCACTCACAGTGGTCGGGCGTATCACCGGGCTATCCTCACTGGTTTATCATTGACATGAACCAAACCGTTACAATCAGCCGCTTTCAGCTATACCGCCGTCAAGGGGATAGCAGAGGCTCTGATTTAATTAAATTTTATTGCAGCATGGACGGAACGACCTGGGTTGATTTGGGTGAGTTTCCTTTTGACAGAAATATTAATGATGCTCAAAACTATAGGATTGTTTCAAATCCGCAGGCGAGATTCTTTAAATTTGAAGCAATTGAAGGCCCCAACAATTTTACTCATATGGCTGAAATCAGTGTTTATGGTTCAGCCGAATGATATTCAAAATAAGTAATTGGTTTCAAGTGAGTTAAGAATTAGTTTAGGTCATTAAAAAAGGATGGATAAAATAAATTTCTTATCCATCCTTTTACCTGAAAAACAATATATTAAAATTATTTTTCTTTCTTTTTTAAAGAAATAAAATAACACAATGAAGACATTGCTAAGATTTTTCTTTTTAGGATTGTTAATTTCTTCAAATACCTGCCATTTCGGGAATAATACAGCCAATGCTATTCAACCCTGGTCGGAAAATCACTGGTATTGGCAATATAAAGAAAAACCTGTGTTGTTATTAGGAGCCAGCAGTGATGATAATCTGTTTCAATGGCCATCAGAAATATTGATGCCACACCTCGACTCCATGAAAATAGCAGGCGCAAATTATGTGCGAAATACAATGAGTGATCGGCAGTACCTGGGATTTGAATTATATCCTTATAAAAAGCTTGAAAACGAAAAATATGATCTATCTCAATGGAACAATGAATATTGGGAGCGATTTGCATTTTTTCTGAATGAGACAGCTAAACGTGATATAATTGTACAGATAGAAGTATGGGACAGATTTGATTACTGGCAAAACAACTGGACTCCACACCCTTATAATCCAAGAAACAATATTAATTATACCGAAAAAGAATCAGGACTTGAGTCTGATTATCCTGACCATCCCGGGCATAATAAACAGCCATTTTTCTTTACAACTCCTGCTCAGAGAAACAATGAGTTTTTACTAAAATATCAGCAACAATTTGTTGATCAAATGCTTTCATATACCCTAAAACATAACCATATTCTTTACTGTATGGATAACGAAACTTCAGGAGATGAGAAATGGGGGGCATATTGGGCTCATTACATTCGTGAAAGGGCTCAAAAAGTAGATAAAATTGTTTACCTCACTGAAATGTGGGATAACTGGAATTTAAAATCAGAGCAGCACAAAAACACATTTGATCACCCGGGAATTTATGATTTTTGCGATATTTCGCAAAATAATCAGCAAAAAGGTCAGGTACACTGGGATAATTTCCAATGGGTGAAAAGTTATATTGCCAAACAGCCCAGACCAATTAACACGGTAAAAACTTATGGAGCTGACAGTGGTCCATACGGTACTACTGACGAAGGAATTAACCGCTGGTGGCGACATATAATCGGAGGGGTGGCAGCAGCTCGTTTTCATCGTCCTATTACAGGACTTGGATTAAGTGAACCATCTATGAATTCTGTGAAAGGCATTCGTAAAATTGAAAAAATAATTCCGTTTTGGGAGCTTTCAGCCAATAATGGATTACTTTCCGAAAGAAACGAAAATGAAGTCTATCTGACAGCTAAACCGGGCGAAGCGTATGTTGTATTTTTCCCCGATGCTGGTGAAGTCAAGCTTAATTTGTTGGATTATCATTCAGATTTTAGCTTGAAATGGCTGGATGTGCGAAAAGGAGAATGGTATTCCGAAGAAAAATTCACTGGCGGTGTTTTGGTAAATTTAAAGACACCGGGAAGTAAACAGTGGGTGGGAATTTTAAAGAAAAACAATTAGACGATTTTTCTGTATTTCCTATAAATCAGAGAAATGAATTAATTTCAGCAGACAGTATTCATAAATCGTTTTTTAGTTTTGTTAATATTAATACCTAAATTTCTGGAGCAAATTAATACATGCATCCAAAAACATTTTATCATTTTTAATGTGAAATTATTTTGTAAAATTTATTATTTTTAAAATGAAGCAAACACAACGTTTTATCTTTTATATGCTGCTTGCAGTCTTATTGAATATCTCATGTAAAAAGCAATCGCCTGTTGAAGAAATTAAGAAATCTGAAAAAGAACTGCTCTCTTTTTACTTAGACAAAAACAATAACCAAAATTATTTATCGCAAACTATTATTGGGCTGATCGACGGGAACGAGATAAAAATTACCTTGTCCGCCGATGTTGATGCTTCTGCTTTGGTAGCAACTTTTACACATTCGGGGGAAAAGGTTTTTATTGGTTCAATACAACAAGAAACAGGCGTTACTGTAAATGATTTCACCAAAACAGTTATATATACAGTTGTGGCTGAGGATGGCAGTAAAAAGGATTATACTCTGAACATCAACCGGCTTCCTTCTCAGCTGGTTAAAATTCCACATATATACATTGATACCGAAGGGAGAGTGGATATTGTTGAAAAGAAAACTTATGTTCAGGCTGAAATATATATTGACGGGGGAATTAATTTTGAAGATCTGCCGCGTGTCCCTGCATCAATACGTGGCAGAGGAAATTCAACATGGGGAATGCCCAAAAAACCATATCGGATAAAATTGGACTCAAAGGCATCGGTACTGGGTTTGCCGGCAGAAAAAAACTGGGTGCTGTTAGCAAACTATATTGACCACAGCCTGATGTGCAATGCATTTGCCATGAAGACCGGGCAACTTTTAGATATGCCGTTCACCCACCACATGATTCCTGTTGATGTGACACTTAATGGTAAGCTTCTGGGTAATTATATGTTAACGGAGCATAAGGAAGTTACTGAAAACCGGATAAATATTGGTAAGGATGGCTGGTTAATTGAGCTTGATACCTATTATGATCAGCCACCCTGGCAATTTATTTCAAAAGTATTTTCTCTTCCTGTAATGATTCAGTTTCCCGAACTGGATAAAATGGACGAATCGGAAGCTTTAATCAAACTAAACACGATTAAAGAAGATTTTGAAAATCTGGAAGCACTTGTGGCAGATGATTCATTCCCGGAGAACAACTACCTTGATTTTTTCGATTCAGAGGCTTTTGTGAAATACATGATTGTTTATTATCTCACAGCCAATGAAGAAATAAATCACCCCAAAAGTACATACATTTACAAAATGAAAAATGAAAAATACTGCATGGGACCTATCTGGGATTTTGATTGGGCGTTTGGATACGAGGGCACAGGGACTCATTTTGTTAATCCCGAAAGACCTTTGTTTTGGAATAAAAATTCAAAAGGAACACTCTTTTTTAACCGGTTTATGCAGGACCCTGAAATCAAAAATTTATTCAGAGAGGAATGGAATAAATTCAAAAGTGAAAAACTTCAGGATTTGACAGAATATATCGAATGGTATGCTGAACAAATTGAGGAGTCCCATTCCGTAAATTACGCAATCTGGAAACAAGGAAAAGATGATGTTTACTATTACCTGAACAGAATGTTGCCATGGATTGAAGCCAGAGTAAGTTATATCGATCTCCTATTCAACAACTAAAAAGTTCAGAAAATAGAGTTTGTCCGAAAAATTAATTTCAATCTTGAAATTGATAGGCATTTAATCCGGATTCTGCATTATGTTGTTTCTTTCGCTTGCATTTTTATTAAAATCGAAGCAGAACCAAGTTCATAAAATTGTAAATTGCCGGTTTTACACGAATCTATATAAACAATAGAAAAACTGCAATGAAAAAACTGTTTGCTTTCATTTTAATTTTTGGATTATCAGCGGGCATCAGCTCACAAAACAATCTGTTTTTTGCTTCCAAACCATCTTTAAGTCCCGACGGGAACATTGCCTTTTTTAGTTATGAAGGCGATATCTGGAAAGTGCAAGCCGGCGGCGGCACTGCCGAAAGAATGACTGCATTAGCCGGGTAAGCCATCAATCCGAGGGTTTCCCCCAGATGGGAAGTGACTGGCATTCAGCTCCAATCAATATGGTAATTACGATATTTTTGTCATGTCCGTTGCCGGCGGAGAAATCAGACAACTGACTTTCCATGGCAGTCCTTTTGTTGCTGCGGACGACTACGCACCTATTTAACAGATTCCGAATTACAATCCTCATTGACTAAATTATATCGGGCATCTCGTTTATCATTGGAAGAAAATGGGGCAAATACCTTGTATCTTGCATTAGGTTTTTTAAAATGGTATGAAACCCCCAATAGTGAGTTAGCGCGATATGCCCCTCTTTTACTTTTACCAATTGAAATAATCCGAAAATCTGCACAAAAAGGCTATATCATTCGAAGCAGAGAAGAAGAAACTATAATGAACATCACACTCTTGGAAAAGCTTAAACAAGATTTTGGCATAAACATTAGTGGTTTGACTGAACTCCCCCGTGATGACAGTGGTGTTGATGTAGTTAAAATATTTAATATCATTCGTCGAGGCATAATGTCGCAACCAAGATGGGATGTAGAAGAACATGCATTTCTTGGAACATTCTCGTTTAGTAAATTTATTATGTGGAATGACATCCATAATAATGCTGATAAATTGACAGAGAATAAGGTTGTTAAAAGCTTGATTTCCGGCAAATTAGAATGGCAAACGGATGGTGTTCCAATAGAAACGGATTTAGATAATAAATACCTTCCTTCGGAAATAGCATTGCCAATCAGTGCTGATTCAACACAACTTGATGCAATTTGTGCAGCTACCCGAGATAAAAGTTTTATTCTTCATGGACCTCCCGGAACTGGAAAATCACAAACTATAACCAATATTATTGCAAATGCTTTGTATCAGGGCAAGAAAGTTCTCTTTGTTGCAGAAAAAATGGCGGCATTAACTGTTGTTCAAAAACGTTTAGCTGATATTTGGCTTGACCCATTTTGTCTTGAACTTCATTCTAACAAATCTAAAAAATCAAATATATTAGAACAACTTAGAAAAACAACTGAAATTATCCGTAAATCGTCTCCGCTTGAATTTAAAACGGAGGCTGAACGACTTCATAATCAAAGAATAGAGTTAAATGAATATGTTAATGCATTACACCAAAAACATCATTTTGGTTTTTCGTTATATGATTCATTTACTTTTTATGCAGAACTTAGTAGTGCATCGGATAAAATTCCGTTTGAAGACAAGTTAATTACTGAATTAAGTAAAAAAAAAATTGTCGAATTATCAGATAAAGTTGAAGAATTACAAAATGCAGGTACGTTATGCGGACATCCGTTTAATCATCCCCTATTACAAATTCAAACAACAACATATAACCAACAAAACAGGACAATAGCTCAGGAGCTAATTTCAAAATATATTGAGTTATTAAAAGAAAATTTTCGGATATGCACGTTTAGGAGGGAATGTTGAGCAAGCTATGAAAATGGGGATTGATTTTGCATTACAAAAAGGACTTGTTATTAGCAAGGATGAACGAATAGTTTTACGATAATAAGAGTATGATTATCAACCCACACAGCTAAGCTCTATTGCAATTCGCACAAACCAATGCTCATTCCAAAAATTGCAATAGAGCTTGTCTGTCTGTCTGCCAGCGCTTTTTGCCGACCCTAAAAACTAATTTTTTCGAGAACCACAGTGCTTCAATTGAGCGGATTTATGATTATAAAAGACTGATAATTAACTGATAATGAATGAAGCCCAGCATACAATGCATATTCCTGTGATTTCGGACACTCAGTCCTGCTGAAAACGGACACTTTTTTTATCACTTATTTTCGCACTCATAAAACATATTCACGAATTAAAACTTCAAATTAAGTGAAAAACAGAAAATAAAAAAACCGCTGCAATCTAAATCACAACGGTTTTAGTTTTAAAATAGTGAACCTGAAGGGACTCGAACCCCTAACCTCCTGATCCGTAGTCAGGTGCTCTATCCAATTAAGCTACAGGTCCAAAATATTTATTATTAAAAAACTACCTTAAGGTGCTCCCTGCCTGCCGGCAGGCAGGTATCCAATTAAGCTTTATTACAAAATATTTCAATGAATTTGCTTGCGAATTCTGCGGTGCAAATATACTATTTTTCACAAACACCATGAGCGTTTCACCCGTACTTTTCCATTTTATCGTCAATTGTTACATCTTTGTGAAAATCAACCTGGATTTTCAGGTTGGTCAACATGCGGTCCGTTCCGGCTTTGTAGCAAGCTTCGTGAATTTTTTCAATTAGTCCGGGAAGCTCTTCAAAACGACATTCCACAACGGTTTCAAACGGACAAACCCGATACTCAAATCCTGAATTTGCTATGGTTTCAATGGCTTTGTCAACCAGTTCGTATTTGATTTTACTGTCAGCTTCAGGCAAAACCTGAATTGCCACATTAATTTTATTCTTCTTCATCATCGTCATCAGTTTCAAATTCGTCAAAATCTTCAAATCCACCTGCATCGTCCGGTCCAAAAGGAAGTTCCAGATTATCACCCTTGTTGATAATATCCAAAATTTCATTGCGGGACAACACCTTAACATTAGTAATAATCATGTCACCTTCCAGAAAATCGCCATACTGGTTGCACTCCTCTATAACGCTGTCCACAAGCTGTTTCAAATCCACATGCATCGGGAGAAGCACCAGAGCAGAGCTAAATCCTTCAGCGAAATCAATGGATTCAAATTCGCCGTTTGCATTTTTCAATTCAAAAATCAGTTCATCCTTAACCAATTTTTGCTGAATCGGAGTGAGCATATTCGCCTTATCGGTATTGATAAAAACCAGATAGTAGCGAAGTTTTTTCCCTTTTCCTCCAAGTCCGGTAGAGATAAGAAATTGCTGTTCATCAAGCAGCGAAGTTTGCAGCAACATGCGGCTTTCCTGAAAAGCAAGTATCCCCCAGTCCCTGATTCCGGTGTCTGCCTGCTGCAAAAACTTTTCCAGCATACGGTAAGCCTTCACATCGTCAGTGCCTGCCAGACCAATCAAAATTCTTTTTTTCAATTCGGAGTCGGTGTCGGCAGAAAACAGGGTGACTTCCTGATCCAGATAATTTTCCTGAACCTCCTCCTTCCTGATCTCCTGCGACATTTCAAAAAAACTCATCTGAACATCAAGGTCAATCTGCTCTTCCAGAATATTGATATTATCCGAAAAGTTTTCAAAGATTTTTTGAATGTCGTCGTAAAACTCTTTTTCTTCTCTCATCTGCTTTTATTAAAAAACAAAAGTAGTCACAACTTCTCACATTAAGAAAAATGAACCGGCAAAGGTTATGTAAAAACGCAAAATGAAGTTTAAATATTTTTGAGATTCCAAATGGTCTCCACCGGATTACCGGAGCCGAAAACAAAACTGCCTGCCACTAAAACATCGGCGCCTGCCTGCACCAGATTTTTTCCGGTTTCGTAATTTACGCCGCCATCCACCTCAATCAGGCAGTCTGAATTGTTCTTTAAAATGAGTTCCTTCAACTCTCTCACTTTTTTATAGGTGTTGGGAATAAACGCCTGTCCGCCAAATCCGGGATTCACCGACATTATCAGCGCCAAATCCAGCTCCTTTATAATATCTTCTAAAAAACTGACAGGCGTGTGCGGATTGATGCTCACCCCGGCTTTCACGCCGCCCTCTTTAATCTGATTTACAGTACGGTGCAGATGTGGACAAGCTTCATAATGTACCGTGAGCCATGACGCACCGGCAGCAGCAAACGCTTCCACATATTTTTCGGGATTGACAATCATCAGATGCACATCAAGCGGTTTTTCGGCAATTTTGTGAATATGCTCAACAATCGGAAATCCAAAAGAGATATTGGGCACAAACACGCCATCCATCACATCGCAATGGATAAAATCTGCTTCACTTTCGTTCAGCATACGAATATCTTTTTCAAGATTGTTAAAATCAGCTGAAAGCACCGAAGGGGCTATTTTTGGTTTCATCATAAAAATAAAAGATTATTGCCCAAGATAGGCTTTAAGTAAACGGTTACGGTATTGGGTTCTCAGTTTTTTGATTGCTTTTTCCTTGATTTGTCTGACTCTTTCGCGAGTGAGCCCAAATTCGCTTCCTATCTCTTCAAGCGTATAATGCGGACATTCATTCAGCCCGAAATAGCACCTGAGAATTTCAGCTTCCCTGTGGCTCAGGGTGGAGAGCGTCCGCTCAATTTCCTGTCTCAGCGAATCGGTAATCAAATCCGAGTCGGGAGCCGGCGCATCTTCATTCAACAAAATATCGTGCATCGTTTCCGCCTCATCATCACGCAGCGGCGCGTCAATTGAAATGTGAATATTGGAAAAACTCATGGCATCTTCAATCATCTCAACGCTTGATTCAACAAGCTCTGCCAGCTCATCCACCGTGGGATCGCGCTGATATTTCTGCTCAAGATTGGTGAATGCCCGGTTCACTTTATTGACAAGTCCGATTTTATTCAGCGGAAGCCTGACAATGCGCGACTGCTCAGCAAGCGCCTGCAAAATGGACTGCCTGATCCACCACACGGCGTAAGAGATAAACCGAAAACCGCGGGTTTCATCAAAGCGCCCGGCTGCCTTAATCAGTCCCAGATTACCTTCATTGATCATGTCCGACAGGCTTAAACCCCTGTTTTGGTACTGTTTTGCCACGGAAACAACAAAGCGGAGATTTGCCGTCACTAACCGCTCCAGCGCCTTCTCATCTCCCTTTTTTATACGTTTGCCCAATTCAACCTCCTCATCAACGGTCAGCAGGTCTTCCTTGCCGATCTCGTGCAGGTATTTCTCCAGAGAGAGAGAGTCACGATTCGTAAGTTGTTTGATAATTTTTAACTGCCTCATTGAATTGGAATTTTCACAATCGGTTTAAAAATAATCAAAAAAAATCAAATATGCCTTTTTGAATGAAAAATCGACACGGCAAAGCGATTCCCTGAAGAAAGTTGTACAGACTAAATTATCCCGGATTCAGGAATAAACTGTTTCTACCAATTCAATCTTATTGATTATAAGCAGATAAGAACAGTGCTTTTAATACATAATCCTGATTGAAATATTTTGTTGTAAAATTCAGCGCTGCCATCTTTATTTTGTAAAGAAACCCGAATTTTATCTGATAAATTTGCATGAGCATCATCTATAAATACCACCCTTTCAGATAATCTTTAAACGACTGAAAATCACTTCCCATGGGCAAAGACTGCTTTTTTCCCTTCATAAACCGGGCAAGTTTTTCGGGCAGCGGTACTTTTCCTGCGCCAATCACCGCTTCCACGGTTTCCGTAAATTTAGCAGGATGAGCCGTTTCCAAAAAAACACCAATCTGTCCCTGTTTCAGATATTCCTGCAACGCCATAAAGCCGCAGGCACCGTGGGGATCGCACAGATATCCGGTATTTTCATAAACCGCTTTTACGGCCTCTCTTATCTGATTGTCAGAATAGCGCGCACCGCTGATCAGTGAAGATATTTCACTGTACGAATGGTTGTAAAGATCAAGAATTCGTACAAAATTGCTGGGTGCGCCAACATCCATGGCATTAGCGATGGTTTCCACCGACGGGCGTGGATTATATCCTCCGGTTTTAAGATATTCATAAACCACGTCATTTTCATTGTTGGCAGCCAAAAAATGGGCAACCGGAAGCCCCGATTTGTGGGCAAACAGTCCTGCCGTCAGATTTCCAAAATTTCCGCTGGGCACGGAAATAACCAGCTGTTTGTCATTTAAAACACCCATCTCTTTCAGCCGTGCATAAGCATTAAAATAGTAAAATGACTGGGGCAAAAAACGGGCAACATTGATAGAATTTGCCGATGTCAGCAGCAGATTTTCATTGAGTTGCTCATCCAAAAAAGCAGTTTTAACCAACCGCTGACAGTCGTCAAAAGTTCCGTCAACTTCCAAAGCGGTGATATTTTGTCCCAAAGTGGCAAATTGAGATTCCTGAATCCGGCTCACTTTCCCTTTGGGATACAGCACATGCACCCGGATGCCTTCAACTCCCAGAAAACCGTTGGCAACAGCGCTGCCGGTATCACCGGAAGTAGCCACCAAAACATGAACCTGGCGCCGGTTTCCGGCAAGGAAATAGTTGAGCAAACGTGCCATAAACCGTGCGCCAACATCTTTAAATGCCATGGTCGGTCCATGAAAAAGCTCCAAAGAAAAGACTGAATCCGTTACCTGAACAACCGGACAGTCAAATTGCAATGTATCATAAACAATCTCTTTCAGGCTGCTAAGCTCCACATCTTCGCCAAAATAGCTTTTTGCCACTTCAAAGGCAATTTTCTGAAAAGTGAGTTTATGGATGTTTTCAAAAAATGCTGCCGAAAATTTCTCAATCCGCTCAGGCATAAACAGTCCGTTATCGGCTGCAAGTCCTTTAACGACTGCTTCCTTTAATGTTACCGGTGCTATCTTTTTGTTGGTGCTGTAATATTTCATCTGTTTTGTGATAAAAAATCAATTGTGCCGTAAACCGAGCGACAAAAATATAAAATCGGCGCTTTAAATAAAATAAAACTCAGAAACTCATATTTTAAGGAAAGTTCGGATAAACTCATCCCCTTGCAGCAAGCCAAAAGTACCGTTTTTGGCACTAAACTCATCGTATGCTTTTACTGAGTCCGGCGCAATTCCGGGCTTATAAATTAAAAAGGGAACCGGTTCGCGCGTATGGGTTTTTAGGGCACAGGGTGTCGGATGATCGGGCAAAACGGCAATTGCAACCGGCTCATCCATTTTTCCGACCTCTTCTAAAATATATTTTACCACGCGGCTGTCTAAATATTCTATGGTTTGTATTTTTAACTCCACATCGCCTTCATGTCCTGCTTCATCACTTGCTTCGATATGCAGATACACGAAATCGTTCTTTTTCAACGCATCAACGGTTGCCTGCGCTTTTCCTTCATAATTGGTGTTATATAACCCGGTGGCTCCCTCAACATGAATCACTTCCATGCCGGCATAAACTCCAATTCCCTGAATCAGGTCAACAGCAGAAATGACTGCCGATTTTTCTAACCCAAACATTTCTTTCAGTGTCGGCATTTGTGGCTTGTAGCCCGGCGACCAGAGCCAGATACTTGTTGCAGCAGCTTTTCCCTCTTTTTTTCGCCGGATATTTACGGGATGATCTGCCAATATCTCCTGCGATTTCAAAATCAGATCATTCAGCAGTTCGGCAGTTTTTACAGCGCTTTCTACCAACGGCTTCACCATCACTTCCTGAAAAGGAGTGCCGGGGACATCATGCGGCGGTGTGCAATCCAGCTCTTTTTTTCCTCCCTTCACCACTAAAAGATGACGATAGGAAACTCCGGGATAAAATCTAACTTCATCATTGCCAAGCTTCTCATTTAAAAAATGAATGAGTTCAGCTGCTTCTTCGTTAGAAATGTGACCGGCAGAATGGTTTTCCAAAATTCCTTTTTCAATGGTCAGCAGGTTACAGCGCAGCGCCAGATCGCCGGGCTGCAACTCAACGCCCATACTGGCAGCCTCCAGCACACCGCGCCCTTCATAAACTTTCTCTACATCATATCCCAAAACCGCCATGTTGGCAATTTCACTGCCCGGATGCATGGTTTCGGGCACTGTGCTTAACAAACCGTTCTGCCCCTCTTTGGCAAGCCAGTCGATATTAGGCTTTTGCGCCAATTGCAACGGTGTTTTTCCGCCAAAATCAGGCAGCGGTTCATCAGACATTCCGTCGCCAAGTATTATCAGATACTTCATTGTCTATTTATAAAGTTAACTTTTCAGGGAAAATATTAAAACCATCAGCTGCAAAAAATGTTGAATGTGCGGTTTTTCTCAAGAGCCGTTTTTCAGGGTTGTGCAGAACTCAATTTTTCTGAACAGTTTAAATTTCCACTTCCGTTTATATGTTAAAAACCCGGATTAAATCTGCAAAAACGCCAGCCGCAGTAACCGAAGCGCCCGCCCCGTAGCCCTTTATCAGCATCGGAAACTTGTTGTATCTTTCGGTGGTAAACATCACCAGATTGTTGCTTCCTTCCAAATCGTAAAACGGATGGTTTGAGCTGATCTCCTGCAAGCCGGTTTCGGCTTTGCCGTTTTCAAATTTTGCCACAAACCGCCATTTTTTGTTCTGTTCAGCTAATTTTTTTCGCCGTTCCTCAAATTCTGCATCCAACTGCGGAACATTTGTCCAGAAGGCTTCTAACGGTCCATCAAAAAAGTGGTCAGGCACAAACCGTTCAATGGCAATCTCATCCATCTCAAGCGGATAGCCCGATTCGCGCGCAAGAATCAGAATTTTCCGGGCAACATCCACGCCGCTCAGGTCCACTCGCGGATCGGGTTCGGAATAACCCTGCTCCTGAGCCATTTTAATCGTTTTGCTGAAAGGAATTTCTGCTGAAATGGTGTTAAAAATGAAATTAAGCGTTCCCGAAAGCACGGCTTCAATTTTTAAAATCCGGTCACCGGAATTCACCAGATCGTTCAGCGTGTTGATAATGGGTAAACCTGCGCCCACATTGGTTTCAAACAGAAACTTAACTCCTTTCTGCTTTGCCGTATTCTTCAATCCGATATAGTTTTCATACGATGAAGAAGCGGCAACTTTATTGGCAGTAACCAATGAAATATTGGACTCAAGTATCTCCTTATAAAGCGCCGAAACGTCCTCTGACGCAGTGCAATCGACAAACACCGAATTGAAAATATTCATCTCCTTCATCTCTTTCAAATACCCGGAAAGACTGGAATTCATCTCCGACTCATCAAGTGCGCCCTGCCATGCGTTCATGTCAATTCCTTCGCGCCGGAAAACCATTTTTCGGGAATTGGCAATTCCTGTAAGCTTGATTTTCAGCCGCTTTTCTTCAATCAGCTTCTGCCTTTGCTTGTGCATCTGCTCAAGCAAACTTCCGCCAACCGTGCCCACTCCCATTAAAAAAACGTTCAGTTCCACATTTTCAGAAAGGAAAAACGATTCGTGCACCACATTTAAGGTTTTACGCAATTCCTGTTTTTTCACCACCCAGGAGATATTCAGTTCCGAAGCGCCCTGTGCAATAGCTATGATATTGATCCCATTTTTTCCGATTGTTGAAAACAGTTTTCCCGCAACGCCTGTGGTGTGTTTCATGTTTTCGCCCACAATTGCCACAATGGAGAGATCATTTTCTATGGAAACCTTGCTGATTTGTCCGGAACTAATCTCTTTTCCAAACTCCTCCCTAATGGCAATTTTTGCCAGCTCAACCGCTTGATGGTTGACAGCCACGCTGATGGAATTTTCGGAAGAAGCCTGCGAAATCATAATCACATTGACTTTTGCATTTGCCAGAGCGGTGAAAAGGCGCATTGAAATGCCAATTACGCCAACCATTCCTATTCCCTGCAAAGTTACCAGAGTAATATCCGAAATGGACGAAATCCCTTTAATGGGGCGCTCCTTGGGTGTTTTTGCAGTACTGATAATCAGTGTGCCGTCATTTTCGGGTTTGAATGTGTTTTTTATCCGGATGGGAATTCCTTTTTGGTAAACCGGCAAAATTGTGGGCGGATAAATCACTTTTGCACCAAAATGGGAAAGTTCCATCGCTTCCGAGTAGGTAAGCTCCGGAATTGTGTATGCCTTGCTGATAACCCGCGGATCGGCAGTCATAAATCCATCCACATCTGTCCATATTTCCAACGTATTGGCATTGAGCGCCGCAGCTAAAATAGCTGCCGTGAAATCAGAGCCGCCACGCCCGATTGTGGTATATTCATCTTTTGCATTTTTAGCTATGAACCCCGGCACAATGGCAATACCTGAGAAATCGGCAAATTTTTCGGTGATTTTTTGATTGGTTACATCAAAATCAACCTGCGCTTTCCCAAAATTACTGTCAGTTTGAATCAGTTCTGAAGCATCCACCCTGTATGCGCCGGGAATGAAATGCGCAACAATGTGCGAAGAGATGCGCTCGCCGATTCCGGCAATACGGTCTAATGTTTTGGCAGTCAGTTCACCCACAAGAGTGATTCCCGTTAAAATCTGTTCAAGTTCATTCAACAACTCTTCAACAATGTAGGTAATAGCTCCCGAACCGTTAAAAAGACCGTTGATTATCTGCTGGTGAATTTCCCTTATTTCAGCAAGAATGGGTTGGAAATCTTCTGACCCCGCTGATGCCGTCTGGGCAGCATTCAAAATCATATCTGTGATTCCACCTACTGCGGAAACCACAACAACAGCATCTTCCTTCTGGCTCAGAACAATGTCTCTGACCTTTTTAATGTTGGCTGCGGAGCCTACCGAAGTTCCGCCAAATTTTACAACTTTCATCTGATATAATTATCTGTTTCCAAAATTTTTAATCGAAACCGCATGATTTTCACCCATGCTTTTCGCTTTTTCAGCTAAAAAAAAGGATGAACCGACCGAGTCGTTTCATCCGGTAAAAAACCAAATATTTTAATATATAGCTATGTTGCAACTCCCGTGATGGCTTCAAGTATTTTGGTTTCTAACTCCTGAGCAAGTTCAGGATTGTCAACAATCAGGTTTCGCACAGTTTCACGCCCCTGCCCGAGCCTGGTTTCCCCGTAGCTGAACCAGGAACCGCTTTTTTTGATGATATTGAACTGCACGCCCAGGTCGATGATTTCGCCCGATTTTGAAATTCCCTCACCATACAGAATATCGAACTCCGCTTTGCGGAATGGCGGAGCCACCTTGTTTTTCACCACTTTCACCCGCACGTTGTTCCCCATCACCTCATCGCCATCTTTCAGCTGTCCGATTCTGCGAATATCCAGCCGCACGGAAGAGTAAAACTTCAGCGCATTTCCACCGGTTGTAGTTTCGGGATTTCCAAACATCACCCCGATTTTTTCGCGCAACTGGTTGATAAAAATACAGCAAGTCTTTGTTTTACTGATGTTCCCGGTGAGCTTTCGCAGTGCCTGCGACATGAGCCGCGCCTGCAAACCCATTTTGGAATCACCCATTTCGCCCTCTAACTCAGCTTTTGGCGTCAATGCCGCAACTGAATCAATCACAACGATATCTACCGCTCCGGAGCGCACTAAATTATCCACAATTTCTAACGCCTGCTCGCCGTGGTCGGGTTGCGAAATGAGCAACTCATTAATATCAACCCCCAGTTTTTGAGCATAATAGGGGTCAAAAGCGTGCTCCGCATCCACAAAAGCGGCAATTCCGCCTGCTTTTTGAGCTTCGGCAATCGCATGAATGGCTAAAGTTGTTTTTCCGGAAGATTCCGGTCCGTAAATTTCAACAACGCGCCCGCGCGGATAGCCTCCCACCCCGAGCGCCACATCCAGCGCAATGGAGCCGGAAGAGATGGCAGGAACATCTTCGTCCACCCGGTCGCCTAAGCGCATAATGGAACCCTTGCCATAACTTTTTTCAATCTTATCCAAGGTCAGCTGAAGCGCTTTCAGCTTTTCCTTGTTTACCTGTGCTTTTTCTTCTTTTGTCATATCCAGTAAAAGTTTAAATGTTCAAGCTTTTAAAAATTTGATTTGTATGATCTTTTGTCTTCACTTTTTCAATCACTTCAGTGATAATTCCGTCTTCATCAATCACAAAGGTTGTACGCAGCACACCCATATATTTTCTTCCATACATACTTTTTTCACCCCATGCCCCGTAAGCTTTTAAAATCTCCTTTTCAGTATCGGCAATCAGATTGAATTTCAAATCATATTTTTCTCTGAATTCCCGATGGGAATCAACGCTGTCGGGACTAACGCCAACCACCTCATAGCCTCTGTTCAGCCACTCATCGTAATTTTCGTTCAAATTACAGGATTGCGCGGTGCAACCGGGTGTGTTGTCCTTGGGATAGAAATAGAGAATCAGCTTTTTCCCTGAAAAATCACCAAGTTTGATGCTGTTTCCATCCTGATTGATTCCTGAAAAATCGGGGGCTTTGTCTCCCGCCTTTAATTTTACCATAGTTATTTCTCAATTTTTGAAGAAATACAAATATACACTATTAAATCAGAAAAATCAGTCAACTTATTAACAGGACTTCCTGTTTTAAGTGGTGTAAATTGTGAAGCTTTGCACATTTTTTGTAAATTTACGATGTGTTAAAAAAAACAGTACAAAATGAAGACTGCACAATCACAATTACAGAGCGCAAGGCTAACATGCATTGTTCTGCTTTTGTTTATCGCGCTGCTTCCTTTGCCGGCAGCAGCACAGGAAATATCGGCAGTGAAAGCCATGCGGCTGTTTGATAACGAAAATTATCCGGAAGCCGAAACAATATTTCTCGCACTTCTCCGGGAAGACACTAAGAACCCGATGTTAAATTATTATTACGGCGCTTCGCGAACCGAAAACGGCAATTTCAGCGATTCCGATCTTGAATATTTGCTTCAAGCCGGAAAAAATATTACACCTGACAGATTACATTATTATCTTGGAATCCAGTATCATGCCCGCAATAACTGGGAAGAAGCCATCCGGTATTATAATCTCTTCCGGCTCAGTGTTCCTGAAACGGAGCTTCAAAAGCTTGAATTGCCAAAAAAAATTCAGCAATGTTATGACCATGTGAATCCCTATGAAAGTTTGATTCAGCAACAAAAAGCTGAGAATATCGAAGAAAGCGTTCCGCAAGCGAACATACAAATCAGTGAGCCGGAACTCTGGGAAACTGAAGTGTCAGCCGTTCCTGAACAGGAGGCAAAAATAGTTGCAGGTGATACCTTTAATAATGTCTCCGATTCTGTACTGATTTTTCCCGGGCAGAATGATGATTTCAGTTTTGATGAAAAGCCCGAAGACTTACATTCTTCTGATGGTTTGCAGGTTGAGCAAACCGGTTTGCCAGAACTTCCGGGACTGCCCGAAGAAGGACGAAAAACCGTTTTGCCCCCCGGTGATCCCATCGAATTCAGAATTAATGAAAACATCACTTATCTGTTTGATTCACAATTCAGGACAGAAGAAGGAAAAGAGCTGTTTGAAAAAGGAACGTTTCTCAAAAGAACGCTGAACGAAAAGATAGATGAGTTGGATCAATCCAGAAAGGCTTACAGAAACACCAACGCCCCGGATGAAAAAAAGGCGCTTGCAGAAAAAATCGTATCTCTGGAAACAGATACCTATACCATTCAGGACAGTGTGAATGCTCTGTTTGCATCGGCAAGAAGCAGGGAAAGTGAATATTGGGGAAATGCAAGTGAAACTGAGTCATACAATTTTAATCTTGAGCAAGAAAAAATAATTGCAATCATTGAATCGGAAAAGGAGGAAACCCGGCTGGAATCTCAGGAACAATACATCTCCATGGAAAATATTCCGGAGAGCTTTTTTGAAATTTATGAGCAGAAATCTGCAGCACAGGATAGCAAAAAGAACGACCAGCTGATCTATAAAATTCAGATTGGGGCATATAGTCGCGGAGTGCCGGCGCACAGGCAGCGCCTTTTCAACAAACTTTCTCTGATTCGCAAAATTGAAAACTATACCGATGAAAAAGGCGTGGTGGTTTACACCACCGGAAACCTTACCAATCTTGAAGATGCGGAAAAAATGCGCAATCAGATTAAACAGGAAGGTGTACAAGATGCGATTGTTGCACCCTATTTTAACGAAAAAAGAATACCTTTGGAGCAGGCAAAACAAATTGAAGCAGGCAAATGACATTCAGAGAAATTAAACGAAAACCGTCCCACGGGCATGAGAACGAGGTATGTGAAGAATATCTTCTCATACTTCACAATGACGATGTGCACAGTTTCGACTATGTCATTGCTTCATTGATTGAACTGTGTGAACATTCCCGCGAACAGGCGGTCCAATGCACATACATTGCTCACCATAAGGGAAGTTGCGACATTCGCAAAGGAGAATTTAAAGAATTAAAACCGATAAAAGATGCGTTCACAGAAAGGGAACTCATCACAACAATTGAATTACAGGCATGACAATTTTTGCAATCATTTTACTCATTTTGCTGGGGCTGCTCCTGCTGCTCATTGAATTTGTGATTATCCCGGGAGTTACCATAGCCGGAATCGGCGGTTTTCTTTTATTGGGAACCAGCGTTTATATGGCTTTTACGAAATACGGAGCCGGAGCAGGTTTTCTCACCCTTGCTTTTGTATTGGTTGCAGCACCTCTTTTGATTTATGTTCTGTTCAAATCGAGAATGGGAAAAAAGATGGTGCTGGATTCGCAGATTGACAGCAAAGTGGATGCAATCGACGTCCAAAAAATCAACGCCGGCGACACGGGAAAAACAATTGGCAGATTAGCGCCATCAGGCAAAGTCAGGGTGAACAACGAAGTTGTTGAAGCCCAGTCAACAGGAGGCTATATTGACCATAACACAGAAATTCGCGTTTTAAAAATACTTACAAACAAAATTATTGTAGAACCATTAAATAAATAGAAAAATGACTGAATCAGTAGGTGCTTTCGGATTGATAATCGGTATTATCGTATTGCTCATTATCATCCTTTATTTTATTCCCATCGGATTGTGGTTTTCAGCTCTGGTTTCGGGGGTGAGAATCTCATTGTTACAACTGTTTCTCATGCGTTTCCGTAAAGTTCCCCCGGGAGTGATTGTACGTGCACTCATTGAAGGGACAAAAGCCGGCGTTCCGCTGAACCGGAATGAGCTTGAAGCGCATTATCTTGCCGGCGGGCACGTTGCCAACGTGGTTCATGCCCTGGTTTCTGCCTCCAAGGCAAACATCGACTTGTCATTTAAAATGGCAACTGCCATTGACCTGGCCGGGCGTAATGTTTTTGAAGCCGTGCAGATGTCCGTTAACCCAAAAGTAATCAACACTCCGCCGGTTACTGCGGTGGCTAAAGACGGAATTCAACTCATAGCCAAAGCGCGTGTAACGGTCAGGGCAAATATCAAGCAGTTAGTTGGAGGTGCGGGCGAAGAAACCGTGCTGGCACGTGTGGGCGAAGGAATTGTTTCATCCATCGGTTCCTCGCACTCCCACAAAATCGTGCTGGAAAATCCCGATTTCATTTCACGTGTTGTTTTGGATAAAGGGCTGGATGCCGGAACTGCTTTTGAAATTCTCTCCATTGACATTGCCGACATTGACATCGGTAAAAACATTGGTGCCGGACTGCAGATGGATCAGGCTCAGGCAGACAAAAACATTGCACAGGCAAAAGCGGAAGAGCGGCGTTCAATGGCAGTCGCCATGGAACAGGAAATGAAGGCAAAAGCGCAGGAGATGCGTGCAAAAGTAATAGAAGCAGAAGCCAAAGTTCCCTTAGCCATTGCCGAAGCTTTCAAATCAGGAAATCTTGGCGTGATGGATTACATGAAATACAAAAATATCATAGCCGACACAGCTATGCGGGAATCCATTGCCGAAGATGAAAAGAAAAGTGAAAGCGAAAAAGAGTGAAAAATGTGTTAAAAAATACTTAACATGACATTTTTTAACAAATTTATAGCTCAAAATTCAAAATATGACCTTATCTTTGCAGCATAGTTTTAGTTCATAGGTTTAGGTTTGATTAGTTTTATTGGTTTAGTTAGATGAAAAGGATGGGTGTTGACCCGTCCTTTTTTTTTGCATTTATTCGAACACCGGACTATCAATCGGGATATTCAATATTCATCAAGAATAAACCATGTGCAGGCGCTGAAGTACCGGCAGCACTTCTGTCCTTCATTTCGATAATTTTCCTGAAGTCGTCAGCCATAAGCTTTCCCTTTCCCACTTCAATCAAAGTTCCGGCAATTGCACGAACCATATTGCGCAAAAAACGGTCTGCCCTGATTTTGAATATTAACATCTCCCCTTCGGCAACCCATTCCGCCCGATATACTTTACAGATATTTGTTTTTACATCCGAATGTAGCCGGCTGAAACTTGTGAAATCATCGGTTTGTAAAAGAATTTCTGCTGCTTCATTCATTTTATCAATATCTAACTTTCCTGAATAGTAAAAAGCGGTATCTGTTGCAAAAGGATTTTTTATGGTGGTTATATAATAATAATATGTCCGGGAGAGTGCGCTAAAGCGTGCATGGAAATCAGCCGGAACTTCCCGGATTTTCCGGATGGCAATTTCGGAAGGCAGAAAACCGTTCAGCCTGAAAACAAGTTTTTGATAATCTTCAATTTCTCCGGAATAGTCAAAATGAAGCACAAAAAATTGAGCATGAACTCCGGCATCGGTTCTGCCTGCGCCCACAACCTGAATGTTTTCTCTCAAAATCGTTGAAAGCGCTTTTTCTACCACTTCCTGAACAGAAAGTGCGTTGGGCTGAACTTGCCAGCCATGATAATCTGAACCTTTAAAGCTTAGCTGTACAAAATAACGCGACATATCTTCCGAAATTTTTATCTCCTCAAAATTAGCATAAATTAATTCACTGAAAATCTGACAGTATTTATTTTATAAAAGTGTCAAAATGTTCTTTAAAGAACGATACAGACTGACATTAAGTCATTCAAAATAAGACATTTACTTAATTTCCGGTATTGGTATTTCATTTGCACGAATTACTCCTGCAAATAGTTGAAAATGTTTAATTAAAAAATGGAGGATTTAGTTATGTCATTAGTTAAGCGATCAGAAAGCTTCTTGCCGTCGTTTTTCGACAGGTTTTTTAACAGCGATTTAATGGACTGGAACCTCACCAATTTCTCCGGTCCGAATGCCACTTTACCGGCGGTTAACGTAAAAGAGACCGATGATGAGTACATTCTTGAAGTTGCAGCTCCGGGAATGAACAAAAAGGATTTTAAAATTAACTTCCAGAACAATGTACTGAGCATCTCGTCTGAAAGTCAGCAAGAAGAGAAAGAAGAAAAAGAGAACTACACCCGGAGAGAGTTCAGCTATCAATCTTTTCAGCGTTCATTCACCGTTCCCCACAATGATGTGGACAGCGATAAAATCAGCGCTTCATATGCCGAAGGCATACTTCATGTGAACCTGCCAAAACGGGAGGAAGTGAAACCGAAACCGGCAAGAGAAATTAAGATTTCATAATCTAAAAAAGGCTGTCATTGATGACAGCCTTTTTTGTTTTTATATCAAACTGCAATTGAATACATAAAAATAGATGTATCAGCATGTTACGGGCAATAGAGCACAGAACTCTATGAACTTATCCCCGTTTCTCGCTGATTTACGCAGATTTTTAATCTGCATTATCCGCATTGAGCATGCTCATCTGTGGTATCGGTGTTCTGTCCTTATGCTATGCTATTAACAGCCAATCCCCCTTTAATCCCCCCTGTCTGCCGTCAGGCAGGCTTTGCAAAGGGGGACAGGGACGAGCGCTGAATCAGGCTTCTCAACGTCTTGATAATTATAATCTTGAACTTGAAACATAGAACTCTGGCTCTTAACCCGAACCCCTGCCCCATCTCCATCCATTCTGAACTTTTCCATCCATCTCATCAGTGCTTGTTAATGAAAAGGCAGTTTTTAAATTCAGAAAATATCTGTTTCCCACAGACTGAATTTCTTCAAACTGCGTTTTTATCAACAGTCTTAACCTATTTTTTTGTAATTTTGCTCTTTATTTTTTAATTTAATACAAAAGCCCATGTCATTTCTTTCAGACAAAGTAATATTTGAGGGACTGACCTTTGACGATGTCCTGTTAGTGCCTTCATATTCAGAAATTTTACCCCGCGACGTTGACCTTACTTCAAGAATTACCCGCTCCATTACCATCAACACTCCGGTGGTTACTGCCGCCATGGATACGGTTACCGAATATAAAATGGCTATTGCCATTGCGCGTGAAGGAGGGATAGGGGTAATTCACAAGAACATGGATATTGAGGAACAGGCACATCAGGTCACTGCCGTGAAACGGGCTGAAAACGGAATGATTTTCGACCCTATCACCATCACGCCCGACAAAAAGGTGCACGATGCGCTTGAACTCATGGGGAAATATAAAATCGGTGGCATTCCGGTTATCGACAACGGCGGATTGCTGAAGGGAATTGTTACCAACCGCGACCTTCGCTTCGAGCGGGATATGGGCAGACCCATTCACGAAGTGATGACCAGCGAAAATCTGGTAACCACTACCGAATCCACTGATTTAGAGAGGGCTGCCGAGATTCTTCAGATTCACAAAATCGAAAAACTCCCTGTGGTTGACAAAAGCAACAGGCTCATCGGACTGGTAACTTACAAGGACATCACCAAGGCAAAAGATAAGCCTTTTGCCTGCAAGGATGAAAAAGGGCGGCTCCGCGTTGCAGCCGGTATCGGCATTGCAGCCGATTCCATGGACAGGGTGGATGAACTGATTCATGCACAGGTGGATGTGCTTGTTTTAGATACGGCGCACGGACACTCAAAAGGGGTTTTGGAGATGATGAAAAAAATCAAATCCAAATATCCTGATACCGAACTGGTTGCCGGAAATATTGCTACTGCCGAAGCAGCCATTGCATTGGTTAAAGCAGGCGCCGACGCCGTTAAGGTGGGAATCGGTCCGGGGTCAATCTGTACCACGCGCGTTATTGCAGGCGTGGGAATTCCGCAGCTTTCAGCCATTTATAACGTGGCAAAAGCAATCAGAGGAAGTGACGTGCCAGTCATTGCCGACGGCGGACTTCGCTATTCCGGCGACATTGTGAAAGCTATTGCTGCCGGCGCCAATTCCATCATGGCAGGCGGGCTGTTTGCAGGCGTGGAAGAATCGCCCGGCGAAACCATTATATATCAGGGAAGAAAATTCAAGGCATATCGCGGAATGGGCTCCATTGAAGCAATGCAGAAAGGCTCCAAAGACCGTTATTTTCAGGACATTGAGGAAGACATCAAGAAGCTTGTGCCCGAAGGAATTGCTGCACGGGTACCCTATAAAGGAACTCTTTATGAAGTGCTCTACCAGCTTATCGGCGGTCTGCGTGCCGGCATGGGATATTGCGGTGCAAAAAATATTGCAGAGCTGCAAAAAGCACAATTCACCAAAGTTACCGCTGCCGGAGTGCGCGAAAGCCATCCGCACGACGTAACCATCACCCGTGAAGCGCCAAACTACAGCAGTCAGTAAGAAACAGCGGAATGAAGATCCTTATTTCCATATTTTGCCTGATTTTGGCTTTTGAAACTGTCGGGCTGCAGGCTCAAAACGACAAACCACTTGTTACCATTGCAGATCAAAAAATTTCAAAAGCTGAATTTGAGCAGATTTACAAAAAGAACAACGAAAACCTTCAGGAGAATATTGAAATAAAAACACCGGAAGAATATCTGTCGCTGTTCATCGACTTCAAGCTTAAAGTGATTGAAGCAATGCGCCTGAAAATGGATACGGCTCAGGCTTTCCGGGATGAACTGGCTGGTTATCGGCAGGAGCTTGCAGCGCCCTATCTGACCGATATTCAGTATGACGAAAATTTAGTTCAGGAACTGTATCAACGACTGAAAACCGAGGTCAATGCAAGTCACATTCTTTTTGCGCTCCCTGAAAATGCAACCCAAATTGAAGATGATGAAATTCTGAAAAAAGCGCTAAAAATCAGGGAAGAGATTCTGGCAGGCAAAGATTTTAATGAAGCAGCCCACGAGTACAGTGACGATCCATCGGCAAAGCAAAATCGCGGAAACTTAGGCTATTTCTCCGGTTTCCAAATGGTTGCTCCGTTTGAAAATGCAGCTTTCGCTCTGTCGCCCGGCGAAGTTTCACAACCTGTGAAATCTTCATTTGGCTACCATCTCATTCAAGTTCAAGATGTTCGGGAAAATCGTGGAGAGATTAAGGTGGCGCACATCATGAAAATGTTTCCGCCGGATATTTCCAAAATTGACAAAGCGCGGCTCAACGACGAAATACACTCAATTTACAGCAAAATAAAGCACGGCGCTGATTTTGCCGAACTGGCAAAAGAGTTTTCAGACGACAAACAATCGGCAATGCAGGGAGGCGAAATGCCCTGGTTCTCCTCCGGACGAATGATTGCGGAATTTTCTGAACCGGCATTCAGGCTGAAAAATATAGGCGATGTTTCCATGCCGATTGAAACTGCCTACGGTTATCACATCATCAAAAAAATTGACTACCGACCTGTACCCGAGTTTGATAAGCTAAAAAAGGAGATTGAAAACCGCATTAAACAAGACCCTGAGCGAAACAAAAGTTCACAGAAAGTTTTCATCGAAAAGCTGAAAAAAGAGTATGATTTTCTTGAAAATTCGGAAAATCTGAAAAAAATTGGTGATACCGAAATCAATGGCGAAAACGGAGAGAATCCGGTACTTTTTTCATTGGACGGGAAAGATTACAATTTGGCAACTTTTGACCTGTATTTGCAAAAAAATAAGATTACGACCGGTCGTTATTCAACATATTATGAAGAGTGGCAAAACAGTGAAATAATTGCTTTTGAAGATTCCCGGATAGAGCAAAAACATCCCGAATTTCGGTATCTGATGCAGGAATATCATGACGGATTGTTGCTGTTCAGCATTATGGAAGAGAAAATCTGGAATTTTGCATCACAGGACAGCGCCGGACTGGAAAAATTCTACAAAGAGTACAAAGATAAATTCAGCTGGGACGAGCGTTTCCGTGGGTATGTCATTACTTGCAACGATAAGGAAACCCGGGAAGAAGCTGAAAAAATCAGCGATGAAGGCGTTTTGCCGTCTGAGATTGCAGATGCGCTGGAAGTAGATGCGAAAATTTTTGAAATCTCCGAAGGAACATGGGAAAAAGGCGTCAATCCGGCTGTGGATTACTACATCTGGAACGGCGAAATTCAGCCTGGTTTTAATCCCGAACTGACTTTTGTCAGCGGGGATATAATTCCACCGGAAACCAAAACATTAGACGAAGCGCGTGGGCTATACATTTCTGAATATCAGAACATTCTGGAACAGAACTGGCTGAAGGAGCTGAGAAAAAAGTATAAAATAAAAGTCAATAAAAAGGAGTTGAAAAAGGTGGAAAATGCGGAAGCAATTCATTAAATATCTGCTGATTCTTTTTGCATTGGGCTATGTTGCAGCCTGCGAACCGGAAGAGAGAGACGGCGACAAAATTGTTGCCGAAGTGGGCATGAAAAAGCTCTACCTTTCCGAGGTGAACGCAGTCATTCCAAACAATACGGAACAACAGGACAGTTCAGCGTTAGCTGATGATTACGTTCAAAAATGGATACAACAGAAGCTCCTGTTGAAAAAGGCAGAGGATAACCTTTCGTCGGAGTTGAAAAATGTTACCCGCGAGTTGGAGGAGTATCGCAACTCACTGATTATTTTCAGATATAAAAACGAACTGATGGCGCAAAGGATGGATACCACCGTCAGCAGCGAACAAATCAGAAATTATTACCTGCAAAATACGGATAATTTCAGGCTGAATAAAAATATTATTAAGGGAATTTACCTGAAAATTCCGGCGGAGCTGGCAAATCCCGATTTTCTGAAAGAATTTGCAGGAAATCTTTCTGCGCATGAAGCCACTGAAATCCGGGACTACTGTATTCAGTATGCCAAAAGTTACGGAATTTACACCGATAATTGGATTGAATTAGATGCGGCGCTACAAAATATTCCGGTTTCAATTGAAAATCCCGAGCAGTTCCTGAAACATAATCAATTCGTTGAATATGCCGATTCCAGCGACTTTTATCTGCTTGCCGTGCATGATTATATGATCAAAAATGAACAGGCGCCCGTTGAATATGTGCAGGAAAGTATTAAAAGCTTAATTTTGAACCGTAGAAAAATTGATTTCCTCAGGGAAACAGATGAAATGATATACCGGGAAGGGGTGAATAAGAACAGTTTTAAAATTTATAACATAGAGAGAAATGAAAGGGAATAAAATATTCAAATCCGCAGTTTTTGTTTTGATGTCGGTTTTTATGGTGTTTTCCGTTGCCGCACAGGACAGAGTGGTCGATCAGATTGTTGCCATTGTGGGCGGAAATATTGTCTTGAAATCAGACATTGAAAAGATGTTTATGGATCAACAGGCTCAGGGCATCACCTCTGACGGAGACATGAAATGCGAAATTCTGGAAAACTTTCTCATCGACAAGCTTCTGATTGCCGAGGCAGAATTGGACACGCTGATAGACGTTACGGACAGCGAAGTGAACCAGCAGATGGAAGGGCAGCTGCAAATGTATATTGCACACTTCGGCTCGGAAAGGGCAGTGGAAAGTTTCTTTAAAAAACCTATTGCCGACATCCGTTCGGAGATGAGGCAGGTTGTGCGGGATCAGCTGTTGAGCATGAAGATGCGGAATAAAATTATTCAGGACGTAACGGTTACCCCATCGGAAATCCGGCAGTTTTTCCGCAGTATGCCGGCTGATGAAGTTCCGAATATTCCCACTCAGTATGAGTATGCGCAGATTACGGTGCGCCCTGCCGTTTCGCTGGAAGAAGAAAATCGCGTGAAAGCCGAGCTGCGCGATATTAAGCGGCGCATTGAGGAGGGCGCAAGTTTTGCCGCAATGGCAGTACTCTATTCGGAAGGTCCTTCGGCAGGAAACGGCGGCGAAATCGGATTTTTAGGGCGCGCCCAGCTTGACCCGGAGTATGCAACTGCGGCATTTAACCTGAAAAAAGACAAAATTTCCAATGTCGTAAAAAGTGAATTTGGCTACCATATCATTCAGCTTATCGACAGGAGGGCAGACAAAGTCAACACCCGCCATATTCTGATGACCCCGAAAGTTACCATTGAGGCAAAAGAGGAAGCGGTTGACCGGTTGGATAGTCTTGCCAACATCATCCGCCGTGAAGAACTCTCCTTTGCACACGGTGCAGCCATGTTTTCTTCCGACAAAAACACGCGCAACAACGGTGGAGTGGTTATTAATCCCAACACTATGTCTTCAAAGTTTACCATTGAAGAATTAGACGGAAACATCAGCAAAGTGCTGTCGGGTTTACGAATCGGAGAAATTTCCGATCCCTTTGAGTCAATTGATGAAGAGAGCCGGCAGTCCGTTTTCAAAGTTGTAAGACTAATAAACAAAACCGAATCACACAGAGCAAATCTGCAAAACGACTATCAGTATCTTTCCGATATGTTCTTAGACAAAAAACAGGAAGAAACCATGGAAAAATGGATTGCACAAAGACAGTCGCAAACATATATAAGGATTGATGCCACCTATGCCAACTGCAATTTTGAATTTGCAAACTGGCAGAAGTAAAAAGGCATAAATCACTACAAATAACAGAAAAGAAAAAATAGATGAATTTTAAAAATGATGTGGAGGCGTTAGATGCGCTACGAAATAAGTTCGGACTACTGACCAATGAGATTTCAAAAGTGATATATGGACAGGACGACATTGTTGCTCAGGTTCTTATATCTCTTTTTAGTCGCGGACACGTACTGCTTATCGGCGTTCCGGGGCTTGCCAAAACGCTTCTGGTTACCACCATTGCCAAAATTTTAGGATTAAAATACAGCCGTATTCAGTTTACCCCCGACCTGATGCCTTCCGATATTATCGGAACAGAGATTTTGGACAAGGAGCGCCAGTTCAAGTTTGTTAACGGGCCCCTTTTTGCAAACATTGTGCTTGCAGACGAAATCAACCGGACTCCGCCAAAAACACAGGCTGCACTGTTAGAAGCAATGCAGGAACAGGCGGTTACGGCAGCCGGGCAGCGGCTTGAGTTAGACAGTCCGTTTTTTGTTCTGGCAACCCAGAACCCCATTGAGCAGGAGGGAACCTATCCACTGCCCGAAGCACAGTTAGACCGGTTCATGTTTTCGGTATGGCTTGATTATCCTAAGTTTGAAGATGAAATTACCATTGTGAAAAATACCACATCTTCTATGCAGTTTGACCTGCAACCGGTGATTACACGGGAGGAGATTATCTATTTTCAGAAAATTATCCGCAAAATCCCGATTAACGACAATGTTTTAAACTATGCCGTTACGCTTGCCGCGAAAACCCGTCCCGGAAATGAGCTGGCAGCTCCTGTTTCGGAGCAGTATCTGAAATGGGGCGCCGGACCGCGCGCTTCGCAGTATTTAGTGATTGGCGCTAAAACACATGCAGCGCTCCACGGAAAATATTCGCCGGATATCGATGATGTGAAAGCAGTTGCGCAATCCATTCTGCGCCACCGGATTATCAAAAACTACAAGGGGGAAGCAGAAAACATTTCAGTAGAAGATATCATTGAAAAACTGCTGTAACAGTTTTCCCATTCATTATCAGTAATTTTCACAAACCGGTTCAAAATTTAAAACAGGCGGACGAACGTGAAACTGCACACTCAGGTAGATAAAAAAGCATTTCCCGCGTGGCGGGTTTTGTTTGAAAGAAAATTTCAGACAAAATATCTTGTGCAATCAGGTAGTTTTATGTTATTGATGTTCGTTTCGCTTATCGCTTTTTCGCAGGAAAAAAAACGGGTGGATATTGAACAGGCAGATTTTCTGGAATCCAATGAAAAGATAGCTGAAAACGCCCAGCGCCTTGTGGGAAACGTGCGCATCCGGCATGAAGATATTCTGATGTGGTGCGACAGCGCCTACACCTACACCGGAACAAACCGGGTTGATGCTTTCGGAAATGTGCATATCAATCAGGCTGATACGGTGGACCTTTATGCAAGAAAAGTCTATTACAATGGCGATAACAGCGAAGCGCGCGCCTATCATAATGTGAGACTGATTAACAATAACACCACACTTTTTACCGACACGCTCTATTATGATATGGAGGCAAACATCGGCTATTATGATAATCACGGGAAAATTGTTGACAGTACCAATACGCTGACCAGCGTAGTCGGAAAATATTTTGTTGAGACTAATCTTGTTCATTTTTACAAAGAGGTGGAGGGGCACAGCGAAAAATATACGCTGACCAGCGACACATTGCAGTACAACACCAAAACCGGGCGGATTTTCATTGAAGGACCAACAACCATCCGCGATTCCCTAAACACGCTTTATGCAGAAAAAGGGTGGTATGACACCGAAACCGGCGAAGCCGAACTGCTGAAAAATCCTGTTGTTTACAACGAGACCCAGCAACTAACAGCAAATTACATAAAATACAACGAAACTGACGGAAACGGCAGGGCGTTGGGCAGCGTCAAAATCGAAGATTTTGAGAATAAGCTCATTATAACCGGCAACACTTCCGACTACAGCGAAAAGTTGGAAACTGCCACCGTTACCGACTCGGCGCTTTTCATCATGTATTCGGAAAAAGATACACTGTTCCTCCATGCCGACACCCTGAAAACCGTCCCCGACATTGTTGAAGACGAAAAAATCATCATGGCTTTTTACGGAACGCGCTTTTTTCGCTCCGATATTCAGGGGATTTGCGACTCACTGGTCTATTTTACAAAAGATTCACTGGTTCAGCTGTTCAAAAATCCGGTAATTTGGTCAGATACTCACCAGCTTACGGCAGACCACATTGAAATGCAGCAACATACCGATTCGCCTGATGAACTGCATCTTAGAAACAACAGTTTCATCATTTCCAAACTTGACTCGGGACGATTCGACCAGATCAAAGGGAAAGATATGACCGGATTAGTGGTTCAGAATGAACTGGACAGAATTGATGTGAACGGAAGCGGACAAATGCTCTACTATGCCCGCGAAGAGGAGGATATAATCGGTCTGAACCGGGTGGAAAGCAGTAAAATTACTATTCGTTTCCGGGAGGGAAAGGTTTTCAGAATTGCGTTTTATCAGTCGCCCGAAGGAGTGCTTAAACCGCTGTTTGAGCTAACCGAAGAGGAGAAAACCCTTGGTGGGTTTGAGTGGAAGATCCATCTGCGCCCGCTTTCAAAATATGATGTTTTTGAAAGAACCGAAGAAATCCCGGTTCCACCAGAAGAATTAGAAACCGAAAAGGAAGTGGAAATTGCTCCTGCCGGAAAAATAGAGTAAGAGACTAAAATCAAATATCGTAATTGAAATTTCTCAGATGGTGTCCCATCTTATCACGCTTTGTTTTCAGGTATTTTTTGTTGAATCTGTTGGGCTGAATCTCTATGGGAATAATTTCAGATACTTCAAGTCCGAATCCTTCAAGACCAACCCTTTTTACTGGATTATTGGTAAGCAACCGCATTTTTGTAACACCCAGATTCCGTAAAATCTGAGCGCCTACACCATAGTCGCGCTCATCCGCCTTAAATCCCAAATGGAGATTGGCATCAACCGTATCATATCCCTGATCCTGAAGCCTGTATGCGGCAATTTTATTGAGCAGCCCGATTCCCCTGCCCTCCTGCATCATGTAAACAATCACTCCTTTGCCGGCTTTTTCAATCATCTCCATGGATTTGTGAAGCTGAACGCCGCATTCACAGCGATAGGAGCCAAAAATATCACCGGTCATGCAGGAAGAGTGGACACGTACCAGAACAGGTTCATTAACCTCCCATTCACCTTTAATCAGCGCCACATGTTCTGCATTATTTGACTTCTGGCGGAACGGCACAATCCTGAACTCACCAAACTGCGTTGGCAAAACAACCTCCTCACCGCGCTCAATAAGGCTTTCGCTCTGAAAGCGAAAAGATATTAAATCCTTGATGGAGATAATTTTCAGGTTAAATTTTTCAGCCATTTTGATCAGCTCCGGCAGCCGCGCCATGGTACCGTCTTCGTTCATAATTTCCACCAGCACTCCTGCGGGACTAAGTCCTGCGAGCCTTGCAAGATCAACCGCTGCTTCGGTGTGCCCACTTCTGCGAAGCACGCCGCGATTTTTCGCCTTTAGCGGAAAAATATGCCCGGGGCGTCCTAACTCTTCCGGTTTGGTTCTGGGATCAACTAACATTTTTACGGTAATTGCCCGATCGCTGGCAGAAATTCCTGTTGAAATATCGGGGTGCAACCCATCAACCGACACGGTAAACTGCGTCTCATGGTAAGATGTATTTTCTCCAACCATCATTTCAAGATTGAGCTCTTCGCACCGTTTTTCGGTCAGGGGAACACAAATCAGCCCTCTGCCGTGGATTGCCATAAAGTTTATTTTTTCCGGAGTAATGAGCTCAGCTGCTGTAATAAAATCACCTTCATTTTCGCGGTCTTCATCGTCAACAACAATCACTAACTCTCCTCTTCTGACAGCTGCTATAGCTTCCGGTATCGTATGTAATTTTATATCAGCCATGTCGCTTTCATTAAATCTGAACAAAATTACAACAATTAATTGAGAATAGAATTTATTCTGCATCCCGGGCAGATGAACCGGGAATATCTTTTCAATTTCTTTAAGCTCATGCTGCCCTTTTGGATTTTTCCCAGCTTGCAGGCTGTTTTCCTCTGAAAAACCGAAAAATTCCACAAATTGCGGCGTAATGAATAGAGACAAAATAGTAGGGAACAAACAGCGCCTTAAACCGCAGTTTGCGGTTTCCCAAAATCCAGCCGACAACGGCAAGAAAGTAGCAAATCAGCTGGAAAACAAAAAAACCGAAATAGAAACCGTGAACTTCTCCCGGATTTAGAAGGATCGCGGCATTAACGAACAGCAGCAGAAAAAGAGATACCGGAGCCAGCGTCCAGCGGAGCACTTTGTGAGAAACATACTGCCAGGTCAGAACGCCATATTTGAACGGATTCAAAAGATTTTTCAACCGAAAAAGGGTTTGAATGCCGCCGGCGGCAATGCGTATTTTGCGTTTCATCTCCTCTTTCACGTTCAGCGAAGCAGTCTCCTCTGCATAAGCATTCGGGGTATATGCTATTTTATAACCTTTTTTGGCAATGCGAAGCGAAATGATGAAATCGTCTAAAACAGTATCGTTTTCCACCTCCTCAAACAGCTCTCTACGGATGGCAAAAAGCTCACCCACTGCCCCAACTGCCGAATTCAGTTCGGCATCCATTCTTTTGATCCACGACTCATATTTCCAGTAAAGTCCTTCACCAGCGCCGGCTGCCGCATCAGCCTCCTTTTCCACAATCCGCTTTTCTCCGGCTACACATCCCGTTTCTGGTAGGCTGAAACACGCCACAATTTCTCGAATGGCTTCCCGGTTCAGCCGTGTGTTGGTATCGGAAAAAATGACGATGGGCGCTTTCACAAACTGCATTCCCCTGTTCATGGCGTGCATTTTTCCACGCCGTGCAGGTTCGTGATACACTTCAATTCCTTCATATTCCCGCAGTAAATCGGGAGTTCCGTCATCAGAGCCGTCAGTTATCCAGATGTACTGAGTTTTTTCGTGCGGATAATCCAATTGGAGAGTGTTTTCAACTTTTTGCCTCACATAGTCTTTCTCATTGTAGGCAGTTACAAAAAAACAAACTTCGGGTTCGAAAGCGGTATCCTTCTCTTTTTTAGTTTTGGGAAAAAACTTCCGGAAGGCAAGAGCCGCATAGAGTATCAGCGGATAACCGACATAAGTATAGACAATTACGATGAAACATATCCAGAAAAGAAGTATCCAAATCATTCAGTATATTTTTGATAAAAATTGATAAGCTCATTGGCGATTGCCAAGTTATCAAATTTTTCCTGAATATACTCAATTGCATTGCGGCTAATGTTGTGAAACAGCTCTTCGTCTGTTATCAGCCGGGAAACCTCGTTCAAAAACTCTTTTTCATTTTCGGCAATCAAAATGTTACCGCCGGATTGAGTTGAAATTCCTTCTGTTCCGATTGGTGTGGAAACAATGGGTTTTCCCAATGCCATTCCTTCAATGATTTTAATACGCATACCGCTTCCCGAAAAGAGCGGAACTACCATTATCGATTTGGAATTCATAAACTGGTATGCATCGTCAACTTCGCCTTCATACACAATGTTTGGGGCATTGAAGCGCCTGAGCAGCCATTCGGGGGCTTTTCTTCCTGCAACGTAAAATTTCAGCTCGGGGAATTCTTCGTGAATTTTGGGCCAGCACTTGTCGATAAACCAGATTAAACCCTCCTGATTTGGCGCCCACTCAAGGGAACCGATATGAAAGAGGGAAGGGTGTTCCAGGTTTTTGGAATGCGGAATAAGTTGTGTGGAATCTATTCCTGTTGGCGAAGCGTGAGACGGTTTTGTATTTCCCAACCTGTCCAATATGATTCCGTCTCGCTCCGTTATGGGTACAAGCAGATCATATTTATCCATGCAGTTCTTCTCAAACTTTTTAATCCGTTTGGATAAAATTCTCAGATAAATCTTTTTCAATCCTGATGAGAGCGCTGCTGTCCGTTCCCAGATTTCATGCTCAATGTTATGCGAACGGTAAACAATTTTCGCTTTTGAATATTTTCTGATTATCGGAATATAAGGGCAGATATAGAGACCTTCGAGCTGAATAACATCAAATTTTTTCTTTTTCAGCAGCTTAATCAGCTCCTGCTCAAAAGGTTTGGAGATAAAGCGGACAGCATTGTAAGGTTTGTCGGAAAAGAGCAGGTTCATCATCGCCGGCAAAAACGAAATGGGCGCCGGCACATCAACCAGCACAAAATCTGCCAGGTCTCTTACGGATTCAGGGATTTCTTCCGGGTCGGTATGATGTTTTATGGTATTCATAGCCATCACGGTTACCTTGTTTCCCAGCAGTGAAAAACCACGCGTGAGGTTCATGCAGGCAATAGATCCGCCGTCCTTGGCAGGATAAGGAACCTTATTTGTAATCTGCAATATCTTCATCTCTTTTTCTTTAAAATTTTTCTGAGATTTTTAATTCCCAGCTTCTCAATCAACTTTGTGTATGTTTCGGCGCTCATCAGCGCTGCATCTGTGGCAGCCTTATAGGTCAGCCAGATACCTACCGGAAAAAAAATAAAAGTGGAAAACCACATTCCCGCAAACATATCCCACACATCTTCGCGGGCAGATTTTTCTCCGGTCATAGAGACCATATAATAAAGAATAAACAGCAGGATAGAGACAACAACCGGCATTCCCAATCCGCCTTTGCGGATAATTGCCCCCAATGGTGCGCCAATAAAGAAAAAAATCAAAACAGCAAGGGAAAGGGTGTATTTTCGCTCCAGTTCCATGGAGTATTTGTTAATGTATTTTTTTCGGCTATACAACTCGTTGTCATACATATTAAGGGTCTGCATATTGTTTCTTGCTTCCGAAATTGCCGATTGTGCAATTTCAGCTTTTACCCATTTATCCTGTCTTTCAAAATAGGAATCGTAATTAAAAACAGAGTCAGGCTCAATATCCAATGTTCTCAGAATGGAGTCGTTTTCTGAAGTGAGGGCATGAATTTTTCGGGTGACCGGCGAATTTATCCGGATTTCCATCATATAATTGCGAAGTCTCCGGTAATAATCAGTACCCAATGAGTCTTCCATAAACCGAAGCTCCTTGATATTCAGCATTCTGAAAGTATTTCTGAAAATATTTTCGTCGCTCCGGTTAAAGTCGAAACCGCGCACTTTTGCACGAATAATCTGCTCTTTAAAATTATCGCGCCGGAACGGGTAGGTCTCCTGACCTCTGCGCTGCCCCTGCGCTGCCTGCTCCGAATAATTGACGCCGTCATAGAGAGTCAACACCATATATTTCTTATCTTCGGTGATGCGCAGGAACCCGGAATCGGCAACGGTTACGCTCTCATTCATCCGGTTGTTGGTGTGGTCATAAATCAGCAGGTCATAAAGCACATTTGTTTTTTTATTCTTGTTGCCTACCCGAATGCTGTATCCGTCAATTTCATTGGTGAAAACTCCTTCCTGGAGCACCAGCTCGGGACGCTGTTGTTTTACGCTCCAGAGCAGTGTGGTAAACCGTAAATTGGTGTGCGGAAGCACAAAATTTGCAAAATAGAAAGCGGTGAATGTAACAAGCAGTGCAATCACAAAAAGTGGTTTCATCATCTGATAAAGGGAAATGCCGGAAGATTTTATAGCCACAAGTTCATAATTTTCGCCAAACGAGCCAAACGTCATAATGGATGCCAGAAGCATGGCTAACGGGAATGCATAGGGAAGCAAACCAAAAGCAGCATAGAACAGCATTTCGGCTAAAACCTTAACATCAAGCCCTTTCCCAACAAGGTCATCCACATATTTCCAGAGAAACTGCATGAGCAGTACAAAGACCACAATGAAAAAGGTCATGAAAAATGGTCCCAAAAACGACTTGATTATATATCCGTATAATTTCTTCATGGATAATGAAAAATTCCCTGATGAACCTAAAGCAAAATTAGATTAATTAATGGTTTCTAATGGCTGAATAAAGTATTGAATGCCAAATGGAACTCCAATCTTAGCATTAAGTAAACAAACCGGCAGTAGCTCCGAAAAAAATTCAGGAACCGAGAATATGCTTTAAATCTGCAATTTGGGCATTCCACAACTCTTCCGTCTCCTGTGTTTCATCTTCTTCGCAATGATCTGTAACAATCAGGGATACATCACCGGTGAGCTCAACCTGTGAAATTCTAAACTCGAAATAGGATTCCGGCTCATCCACCCAGTTAAACCTTACCATTCGGTTTTCTTTGCGCTGGGTCATTTCGGCAGTTTGTTCAGAGCCTTCCCATACAAAAGTGTATTGCTTGCCCAAAACACGCACATCTTCGGCAAACCACTCTGCCAGACCGGAAGCGGTGCTCAGCCTGTTGAACAAAACTTTTGGCGAGCATTTAATCAGGTATTCAAATTGTACTTTAACCATATCTTATTATATCAGACACCTGCAATATAGTTATTCTAAAAGAAAGAAACAACTACAAAAGCTACAGCAGTTTTATTTTTAAAACCCGATTTTTAGGAGAAAAAAGTTTTTGGGAAAAAATAAATACTATATTTGCACCTCAATTTTCGGGGCTTGTCTTTCTTTTGATCGATTGAAACAACTGCCCGGATTTTTATAAAGTTCTGAAAATAACATGTTTGGCGAGGTAGCTCAGCTGGTTAGAGCGCGTGATTCATAATCACGAGGTCGGGAGTTCAAGTCTCCCTCTCGCTACAAAGGCTGCCGGTTGGCAGCCTTTTTTATTTTATCGGAGGTGGTGTTTTTTGTCGGATAATTTTAATAATACATAGAAGGGCGAATTTGTGAATGTGTAATAAAATATTTTCATATTGAATTCCTGACGGAGTTCCGGTGTACCGAGTTTCGTTACCCCGGATTGCGCCTGCGCTTATCCGGGGTTATCAATATTTTACTCCTACGGAGTTGGAAGGAAGAGCCTCCCCCCTGTCTGCCTGTTTAGCTCGGGGTCAGTGTCGGCAGACCTGCCTGTCCCGACCAGTTCGGGGACAGCGTAAAAAGTTCAACAGCAAATCTCCCTGGCTCATCCCCTCCCTCTATGGTTGGGGAAAAGGGATGGCAGAGCAGGTAGTTTATAACCTGCCCTTTCAGGGCGAAACGTCAACCACATCAATAACCCGGGGCGTTGCCCCGGGCTGAAATAAACCGGGCTTTCAGCCCGAGGATTCAGAAAGTAAGGCATAACACAGACATTCAGATTAACGTAAAACAAAAAACGCCCTGAAAGGGCAAATCAATTCAGCCCAATGGCAACGCCTTGGGCGCCAAAGAGAAAAAGAAAATTGCGCCCTGAAAGGGCAGGTTAAAAGTCTAAGAATCCGTCAGTTTAAAAAAAATTTATCTTTGTATTCTGACAAGCGTAAGCAAATAATTTTATGAAACATTATTTTGATGCATAAAAGATTGGTCAAATATTTTATACTATTTACAATACTCCTCTGTAGCAAAAAGATTTACGCATCAGATACAGCAACTGCAAGCCCTGAAAAGATCGACAGTCTGCTTGATTTATGTTTCGATTTTATGGCAAAAGTTGATACCGAATCAACTCTCAAACATGCTTTTCAGGCATTGGAAGTGAGCAAATCCATCAATAATCATTTAGGAGCCATACGTTCCTATTATGTTATCGGGCAGGCTCTGATTCATAACGGAAATTATGAGGAGTCGCTGAAATATCTCACCCTTGGGGAGCAGGTAAAAAATGCCAAAAGCTTTCCTTTATATCTGTGTCAGATTTTTAAGGTTAAAGGGCAGATTTACTTCTATCTCGGAATGCACAAACAATCGGTTAACCAATTTTTGAAAGCTCTTTTTTATACCGACAAAATAGATGAATCCCAAAACCGGGCTTATCTGGCAAGCCAGATTTACATAAGTCTGGGTGTTATTCACGAAACCCATAAAAATTACGATTCAGCCTTTTACTATCTGGAAAAAAGCCGCGAACTGCTGGAAGATGAAGATGAAGCATTTGTACACACAAATTTAGTGAACACCTACAGTATGCTGGGATCTTACCATATTAATCAAAACAAGCTGACAGTTGCCGAAGATTACCTGAACCGGGCTTTAAAACTGACCGAAAAATATAATTTCCTTTACACTTCGCGCACCTACATGCATTTAGGCGATCTGGAAGTAAAAAGAGACTCTGCCAAATCCGCATTAAAATACTATTCCAAAGCACTGGAAAATTTGAAATCCACAAACCTGATAGGTGAGTTCCCGTTAGTTTATGAACGAATTTCCACCGTTTTTAGAGACATGGAAATCCCGGATTCCGCAAAAGTATATAAAGAGAAGCAGGTACTTGTGGAGAATGAATTAGCGAAGCAAAAAGTGAACACTGCCGGACATGCATTGCAAATTCTGGTAGATGAAGAAAAAAGGATTAGTTCGGCAAAATCAAAAAACCTGTTGTTTTATATTGCTTCTGTCAGTGTCCTTCTTTTTCTCATTGGCATGTGGGTAAGGTTCAGGAGACTTAAAAAGTATAAAAAGGTTATCCGGCAAAAAGAAGAGGAAGCGCTGACTCTAAAACAAAAGTTAAGCAGCTCTTCCGCCAATATTCTGGAATTAGCAAAGTCCAACATTCCCGATTTTATTACAAAATTCAAGGAGGTTTATCCTGTCTTTTCAAAAAATCTCAATACAGAACATCCTAATTTGACCCCTGCGGAATTTGAACTTTGTGCAATGACATTTTTAAATATCCCTACCAAAAAAATTGCCCAGTACACCTTCATTGAATACCGCTCTGTTCAAACAAAGAGAAGCAGACTACGCAAGAAAATCAATCTTCCCGCCGAAGCCAACTTGCACAACTACTTAAAATCCTTTGACGAGGTGTCAATAACACGTTTATGAAGCTCTCTTTTATATGATGCAGTAAATTTATTGTTAACTCGCTTTTTACCGAAAACTCCCTGATGACCACAACATTATCATAATTGTAGTATGTTTGATGTATCTGCATTAATATACAGAGCAAACAATTTGAGATATTTTTACCCGATTATCAAAAGTCAATGATTTTTAAATAAAATTAAAAATTTTTCTAAATACAATTGTCATCAATATGAAAAGTAAATTTACAAAAATCCCTTTTGTTT
>CAYNOQ010000019.1:0-37223 GCA_964398855.1 uncultured Mariniphaga sp.
CTAGTCTGCTACTCACTACTCTCCATCTGCAATCAATTCTTCAAAGAACATTATCGTACAAAGTACGCACAGAACATTTTCATTTCTCATTTTTCATTTCTCACTCTCTCACTCTCTCACTCTCTCACTCTCTCACTCTCTATCTCCAATCCCCACTTAATCTCCATCTTATCTCCACCTCTCTCCTTCTCCCTTCCCGGACAAACCCAAATTAAAGAATCTCGCAATTTTTAAAAAAACCTGCAACTCTTTTTTATTTTCTGCAACTGTTGTATATTTGTCGTCGCTACGTGGAAAGATTTGTGATTGATTGCAACCACCATGAAAAAATGCTAAAGCGATCGCTCTTTTCAATGTTTTCAATTCCATATTTCGCGCAGCCTTTTAGATTTTAATAATGCCGGACAGTTTTCGGCAAAAAGAATTTTATTATGAGCTATTTATTTACAAGCGAGTCGGTTTCAGAAGGCCATCCCGACAAAATTTCCGATCAGATTTCTGATGCTCTTCTTGATGAGTTTCTGGCGTTTGACAGCAATTCCAAGGTTGCCATTGAAACGCTGGTAACCACCGGACAGGTGATAATTTCCGGCGAAGTGAAGTCAAAAACCTATGTGGATGTGCAGGAAGTGGCACGCCGCGTAATCAACAAAATCGGATACACCAATGCCGGCTATCGTTTTGACGGCGACTCGTGCGGAGTTTTGGTCGCAATCAATGAGCAGGCAGCCGATATTAACCAGGGCGTGGATAAGGCAGACAAAAGCGAGCAGGGCGCCGGCGATCAGGGAATGGTATTTGGTTATGCCTGCAAGGAAACCGACAATTATATGCCTTTGCCGATAGAACTTTCGCATGAAATTATGAAAGAATTAGCGGCAATTCGCCGTGAAGGCAAAGTGATGACCTATCTGCGTCCCGATTCCAAATCACAGGTTACCGTTGAATATTCAGATGATGATCAGCCCCTGAGCGTACACACCATAGTGGTTTCTACCCAGCATGATGAGTTTGGCGATGATCAGACCATGCAATCCAAAATTAAGGAAGATGTGGTAAATATTCTCATTCCGCGTGTGAAAGCAAAATATCCTGAACGGATACAGAAACTTTTTGACGGTGAAATTAAATATTTTGTAAATCCGACAGGCAGATTTGTAATTGGCGGTCCACATGGCGATACCGGACTTACCGGACGAAAAATTATTGTGGACACTTACGGCGGGCGCGGCGCTCACGGCGGCGGTGCATTCTCGGGAAAAGACCCTTCAAAAGTTGACCGCTCTGCTTGTTATGCTGCGCGTCATATTGCCAAGAACCTTGTAGCAGCAGGCGTTGCAGATGAAGCGCTGATTCAGGTGGCTTACGCAATTGGCGTGGCTGATCCCCTTTGTGTTTATGTTAACACAAACGGTAAAAAGAATGTCAGTCTCAGTGATGGCGAAATCGCATTGAAAATCAAGGATATATTCAATCTGCGCCCGGCAGCAATTGAAGAGCGGCTAAAATTACGCAAACCCATATATCTTGAAACCGCAGCTTACGGGCACATGGGGAGAACGCCAGTAAAAGTTGTTAAAAGATTTGAGTCGCCCTATGAAAAGGATGCCTTAGAGAAGGAGTTCGAACTTTTTACCTGGGAAAAACTGGATTATGTGGATAAAATCCGGGAGGCATTCGGACTTTAATGCTATTTGATTTTTTGGTCTGATTTCTATTTCAAATCGACATAACAGGACAATTCCCGGAAAGGGAATTTAATACAGGTATCACTTTATAATCAGTGCCATCCGGGATACCGGAATTACTGTGCAAAAAATTCCATGAATGCCACGGGGAATCTATTCGCATATATTTTTCGTTTTCCTTTCTTTTTCGTAACTTTTCGCTCTCGAAAACGAATAACTGTATAGGAGATTGTTCACATAAAACCTGTTAGTCATGGAAGAAAAAGTTGTAACCATTGTCGTTTTACCCTATGCCAGAGCGGTCGAACTCAAGCAGCGCTTAGAGGATGAGGGTGTTGCATGTGAACTGGAGGACATCAGCCTGACGGAAGATGCAGTCGCTTCGGTGAGGGTTAAGATTTCAGAAAAAGATCTTGGAATTTCTGTTCCTGTTTTGGATGATTTTTTGGGGAAAAAAGATGAAAAGCTAAAAAGAGTTGAAAAAAGCAATGACCATGTTTTGGTACCGGTCGATTTTTCTCCGGTTTCTCTGAAAACAACCAAGCTTGCCTTTAGCATCGCTTCACACCTTCAGGTGAAACTGGTGCTGATGCACTGCTATATTAACCCTGCAATCCATTCAGCGCCTTATGCCGATGTTTATGTTTATGACTCTGCCCTGCTGGCACGCATGGAAGACTCAGAAAAAAGCGCCAATGACAATTTCGCGAAATTTTTGGAAAAGCTCATTGCCGAAATCGGAAGAGAAAAATGGCAGAGTGTTGATAGTGAATTTATTATTAAACCCGGATATGCCGATGAGGATATTCTCTCCTTTTCGCGACAAAACAATTCGCGCGTTATTGTGATGGGCACGGGAGGCGAAGCCGAACTGACAATGGGCAGTGTGACTGCCGACGTTATATATAACGCAAAAGTCCCGGTTCTTGTAATTCCCGAGGGATATCCCGAAAAAGAGCTGCCGGAATTCAAGCGTGTGCTCTATGCCACAAATTTTGATACCAACGATTTCAGAACGATCAACAAGCTTATCGGATTGCTGAAACCGTTTGATGTGAAGGTGTTTTGCGTTCATGTCGGCAAAAAAGAGTGCACCGACTGGGATAAGGCGCGGCTTGAGGGAATGCGGAAAATTTTATCCGAAAAATATGAAAAGAAGGAGTTCAACTGCCGTTTTATTCCCGGCGATGATATTTTGGAAACCCTTCAGGAGTTTATTGACGGGAATGCCATCGATATCATCTCACTCACTACCCGAAAACGGAATATGATTTCGCGGTTGTTTAACCCAAGTGTTGCCCGCAAGATGGTGTTTCATAGCAAGTTGCCTCTTTTAGTTTTTCATGCATAAAAATTGCCCGGTAAGTCTATTTTGAGTTTTCATCAGCAATCAGGCGTGAAATTTCCCGAATGGAATCAGCCATGGGTTTGTAGGTAAATCCTGTGAGGCGGCAGATTTTGCTCCCGTCGAATTTCTTGATTTCTCTGGCAGATTTTGCAGTTTCCCGGGATAGCTCAGGCGCATTTTTAGAAAACAGACTGTAAAGCGCAACCGCACGCCAGCCAATTCCCAAAATAAATTTCGATGCATAGTAACGCGGACGGGGCTTACCCATTGCATCGGCAATGGCAAAGAAGATTTCCCGGTAACTCAAATTCTCGGCGTTGAGAAGGAAACGCTGATTTTTGCAATTGTCAAAGTTTTTGTCATCCATAAGCAAAATCATGGCTTTTGCTACGTCTGCAACATCCACGTAACCCATGACACCGTGCGTGTAAAACTTCAATCCGTTCCAAACCGTCTGAAAGAGCTGGGTGCTGCCCGAATATTTGTCTCCCGGACCCAGCACGATGGAAGGATTTACGATTACCGCATTCAGTCCCTCTTCAATGCCGCGCCACACTTCCATTTCAGAGAAAAATTTGCTGTGCGAATAGCCGCTTTCCCCCTTTGACGGCACCCAGTTGGTATCTTCATTAATTTCACTTCCGTCCCGGGTTGAGCCTAAAGCAGCAATGGAGCTGATGTGGCAAAACTTTTTCACTCCGTTTTTTAAAGCGGCATTCACTACATTGGCAGTGCCCTGTGTGTTGTTGCGAATCATTTGATTTCGCTGTGATTTTCGGAATGAAATAATTGCCGCACAGTGGTAAACTTCATCAGCGCCGGACAGGTGTTCCTCTATGTCAAAATAATCCAGAATATCTCCGTCAACCCATTCAATCCGGTTAAAAAGCTGCTCCGGTTTGTCCGAATAACAGGAGAAAATTTTTAGAACCTGCTGCAAATTACTGCTGCTGCGTTTCAGTGCTTTTACCTTTTTCCCGGATGCAACCAGCTCAAATAAGAGATGTGAACCGATTAACCCTGTGCCGCCCGTTACAAAAATCATAATTAAAGTTTTGGCAAAAATAGAAAATTAAAATACTATTCATCTTGCAAGTTCCCGGACGCTTTTGAATCACTTTTTGTTGTTTTTGCAATTTTATGGAGAAATTTTGGTTTGATTGTCCGATTTGGGTTATTTTTATCGGGATGATTATGATTGAAATCTCTTTTTGTTGAGAAATGGAAAACAGGGAATCCGAAAAAATATTGAGGTTTGAAACCAAAGAGGAGAGCAATGAGCGCCGGATGCAGGAAGCACTAAACCGCACACCGCACGAAAGACTTATGTTTTTTCTGGAATTGTCGCAGGAAATGCAATCTTTTTATTCGGGAAAACCTCACCCCAACAGCTATAAAAATAACCTGATTCTTGAAAGAAATGTTGATAAATTTTCATGATCGTGTAAAGGAATTTATTGTTTGTGCAACAAAAAATAACCTTGAAATGCTTCTTGTTGGCGGAGGTGCTGTGAATTTTCATGGTTACCAGCGTCATTCGGCAGATATTGATTTTTGGGTGAATTCAACCACTGAGAATTTGGAAAGACTTTTAAAGACTTTGCAGGATATGGGTTATAATATTCAAAAATTACCAAAAGCAATTTCTGAAGGCGAACAAAATATCTCACTAAAAATCAGTCCTGTATTTGACCTTGAGCTTATAACCCGGTTCAATTCGGGAAGAACATTTGATGAGTCGTTTGCAAATAGCGATGTAGTTGAAAAAGGAGGTTTGAAATATCATGTTTTAAGTTTTGAAGACCTTATTTTTAGCAAGATTATCTCAAAAAGGGCTAAAGACAAACTTGATATTGAAGAGTTGCAAAGAATCCGCACGCAAAGAAAAAAATAGACTCCTGTCGAATTTAAGCTTTGGTTTGGAAGATTTTCCTGAGTTTCAGATCTATGAAAAGCAGTTAATTGATTGTCCGGCTGCCAAGTTTTTCCGACAGAAATTTTTCCACCTGTTTTAAATTCATGTATTTGGACTGCTCCTCGATTACAAGGTCGAAATTGTTGTCGTCAGCTGCCTTGTCAATATTCTTTTCAATTTCACCAAGCAGAATTTTCACTTTTCGGAGTTTATATTCGTAAATTATGCGTGGCACAAGGTAGTCGATAATCTCTTCTTCCCTTTCAATGAAGGCGCCGGCTTTTGACCATCGTTTGCTCTCGGTGAATTTTTCCGAAAGCAGATCGGTAGCCAGCCGGCTCACCGCTGCATCTTCATTAAACAAAAAATGCTTTTCTGAATCAAACTGTTCGTTATCAAGGTTCTCTTTCACCTGATAAAATATTTTTTGGAACAATGGATTCTCCGGTATCAGGTCATCATTTTCAAGCTCTTCAATCATATATTCCCCAACTTTCACCTCATACATTTCATGCGGATTGTCTCCCTCTCTTTCGAAAATAACCGTGTTTTGGTACCTGAGCAGAAAACGGAGGAATTCTAATTCTTCTACCATTAATTCAGAGTGATGCGACACATCCGGGATGAATTGCGGCGGTGATGCAGGCGGCGCAAATGCCGGCTGGCGCTGCGACTGCATCTGCTTTTTCCGAAACTCTTCGTTTTGCCGGTACTTCTGTTTTCTGATTTCTGCATAAAGCAGATCTTCATCCACATTCAGCAGTCGGCTGCACTCTTTCACATAAACTGAGCGGGTGATGGAATTGGGAATAACAGCCACCGAGCGGATTACATCCGTGATGAGGCGCGAACGGACAATGGGATCTTTTTCAGCATCCTTCATCAGCAGAGCGGTTTTGAAGCGAATAAAATCGGTTTCGTTCTCTGCAACATATTCACTGAAGCCTTGCGCCCCTTTTTTCTTTGCAAAAGAGTCGGGGTCTTCGCCGTCCGGGAGCAGCAAAACCTTTATGTTCATCCCCTCTTCCAGCACCAGATCAATGCCACGCAATGAAGCTTTGATGCCTGCTTCATCGCCGTCAAAGATGATGGTGATATTGTTGGTGAATCGCTTGATAAGCCGTATCTGGTCGGTTGTGAGCGCCGTTCCCGACGAAGCAACCACATTTTCGATGCCTGCCTGATGAAGCGAAAGCACATCGGTATAGCCTTCAACCAAATAGCACTTTTCCGAGCGTGCCATTTCACGCTTTGCCTGAAAAATACCGTAAAGTTCACGGCTTTTGTGGTAAATTTCCGATTCGGGTGAGTTGAGATATTTTGCAGCTTTGGGATCGTTTTTCAGGTTGCGCCCGCCAAAGGCAATTATTCGCCCTGCCAGATTGTGCACCGGAAAAATAATCCGCCCGGCAAAGCGGTCGCGAATCCAGTCATCACGCTTGATTGTCAGTCCGCTTTTTTCTAAATATTCCATCCGGTAACCCTGTTTTTGAGCAGCTTCCGTGAAAGGCGCCTTGCCATCGGGAGAGTAGCCCGTTTCAAATTTTTTAAGCACATCGTCACGAAATCCACGCTCCCGGAAATAGCTCAGTCCGACAGCCCGCCCCTCATTTTCCTCCCAGAGATTGCGGACAAAATATTTCCCGGCAAAAGCGGAAACAATCATCATGCTTTCCCGGTCATCTTTCAGCTGCTTTTGCTCCTCGGTCTCTTCGGTTTCAACTACTTCGATGTTGTATTTTCGTGCAAGCCATTTGAGCGCTTCGGGGTAGCTGAGACTTTCATGTTCCATAATGAAATTCACGGCGTTACCTCCTTTTCCACAGCCGAAGCATTTGAAAATCCCCTTTGACGGGGAAACCGTAAAAGATGGCGTTTTCTCATTATGAAACGGACACAATCCCAGCATGTTAACCCCGCGGCGGCGTAGGGTAACAAATTCGGAAACCACATCGGTAATGTCGGCGGCATCAAGAATCCGTTGTATGGTATGCTGGTCAATCACGATTACAAATGTAACGATTTTGATTGGAGAAAAGGTAGGGAAGCAGGTGAATAGGTTCAGGATTTTACCCTATCTTTAGCCGAAAACAATTTCAGACATGAAGAAAAAATTGGTAGTCCTGTCGGGAGCAGGGATTAGTCAGGAAAGCGGACTGGAAACATTTCGCGATATGGGCGGACTGTGGGAACAATATGATGTTACACAAGTTGCCAGCCCGAAAGCGTGGCGGCAAAACCCTGAACTGGTGCTGCGTTTCTACAACGAACGGCGCAAACAGTTATGGGAGTCGAAGCCCAATGCCGGGCATACCGGTATTGCAGAGCTTGAAAAGTGGTTTGACGTGGAAATAATTACCCAAAATGTGGATGATTTGCACGAACAGGCAGGAAGTTCAAAGGTTTTGCATCTTCACGGCGAGCTTCGGAAAGCACGCTCTACGGCTGATTCATCGCTGATTTATGAGTTGAAACACTGGGAGCTGAATTTAGGCGACAACTGCGAAAAAGGGAGCCAGCTGAGACCCCACATTGTTTGGTTTGGTGAGTCGGTGCCCGAAATTGACAACGCTGTTCTCATTGCACAAAAAGCTGATATTTTTGTTGTGGTAGGCACATCCCTTGCAGTTTATCCCGCTGCCGGACTTGTAAATTACACCAGACCGGGAATTCCGGTCTTTGTGATAGACCCGCAAAAGCCGGCAGTTTATATAGATGAAGTCGAATATATTCAGGCAAAAGCAGGCAGGGGAGTGGAAATCTTAAATACAAAACTTCAAAAACTGAGATGATATGGTCAGAAAAATACTTTTCTCCTCACTGCTGTTTTTAATTACGCTGTGGGCTTCCGCCCAACGCTTTGAAGGCGGATTGATTGCCGGATTCAATGCCACACAGGTTGAAGGCGACGCCTTCAAGGGATACAACAAACCAGGTATTTTAGCCGGTTTTTTTGTTCAGACCGATGTGGCTCCTGCAATTTTTGCCGGCATGGAGATTAAATATTCGCAGAAAGGCTCCCGAACCCGGATGAAGCAAAACGATCCTGATCCGAAAAAATATATCATGCGGTTAGGATATATCGATTTGCCGGTTTTTGCCGGGTTTCGCACAAGCGACAGGGGAGCAGTGGTTGCCGGCGTTTCCGCCGGATACCTGATGCACTCCATGGAGTTCGATGAATACGGGGAGTTTCCCAGAGAAGATTTACACGCCTTTAACAATCTCGATTTGCAGCCTTTTTTAGGTTTTCAGTTTGACATGCTCGACCAGCTGAAAATCGACCTGCGGTTTGCCCTCTCGGTTCTGCCGATTCGTGGGCAACCGGGCGAAGATGCCACTACCTACTACTGGCTGAACAATCAGTTCAACAATGTGATTTCATTAGCTGCTTATTACAACCTGAGCAGATAGTGCAAAGCGTTTAACTGGTTTTTTACGTAGTGGATGCCAGTGTGGCAATACTCACTTTTACTCCGGGGATTTTCAGAAGTTCAAAAGCGCAGGCTTCCAGCGTTGAGCCGGTGGTAACCACATCATCCACTAACAGAATATGCTGATTTTCAAATTGTGTGGCATCTTTTACGTCAAAAATTTCTTCCACGTTCAGCCACCGTTCAAAACGGTTTTTGCGGGTTTGCGTCTGGCTGTGAATCTTTCGGTAAAGGTTACCGGCTGAAATCGGTTTTTCGAGCGCTTCAGAAATTCCGCGGGCAATCCATTCACTTTGATTGAAGCCCCTTTTGCGCAGCTTTCTTTTGTGGAGTGGCACCGGAATAATCAGGTTTACCGTATCGAAAGCACCCGATTCAACTAACGTTTCCCCGAATTTTCTGCCGGCTAAAAGTCCGAGTTCCTTCAGCCCTTTGTATTTGATGGCGTGGATAAGCTCCTGATAGCGACTTCCTTTTTTGTAGTGAAACCAGGAAACCGTATGTTCAATCTGTACCCTTCCCCAAAAAAGCTGAGCCGTTTTGTTGTATTGGTCATCTCCAAAACGGGTTACCGGCAGATCAAACCAGCACTTCATACAGACATATTTCTCCTGCGAAACCAGCCTGTTGCCGCAAGTGATACAGAGTTCCGGAAAAAACAACTCGGTAAAATCCCGTAGCATCTGAGAGAGTGAATCCATGTGCGGAAGTTATGAATTTTTATAAAAGTAGAAAAATAACAGAGGGTTGATTTTCAAACAGTCCACTACCGTCCGTCAAATAGATTTTTCGCAAAGCGAAAAAAGATGGAATACAGGCATCATTCGGCGCAAAATCTTCAAACGATTGTAATTGCACCTGTAACAAGTACTTCAAAGGATTATCCCACGCGAGTTTCAATAAATCAGGGAAAAACAAAAGGTTGGGTTGTGATTGACCAAATCCGGACAATTGATAAAAGAAGAATCATAAAAACTTTAGGAAAATTGAATAATCCCGAAATTGATAAAGTGAAAAGTGTAATCCGGGAAACTTTTGTTGATTAAAAAGATACTATCCCACAATTTCCAACCGCCCTCCCCTACTAACGGTTCCGTTTGGCGGTTATTGAAATTCCCGGCTCAAAATAAGCGGCGTAGCTCATGGGTGAACCAAGCTCGCTGACTGCTTTCCGAATGACTTCATCATCGCTGAGGGATGCGCGAATACTGCCTTTTTGGTAATAGAAACGGGAAACAATCTCATTTTTGAGCAACTCCTTAATTTCTTCCGAAAAAGTCTGAAGGTCTTTGTCGAGATGAGGCTCAAGGCGCTCCTTGATTTTATCGAACTCTTCGGCAGCCAGATCATAGTATTTTTCCTCTTTTGCCTTCTCAATCAGCCTGTTCAACATCAATTCCGATTGCGAATCGTATTCAATATTTTTCCCTTTGACAAATTCACTGAACTGATTGTAAATAGCATCTGATATTTTAAACTCCTCGGGAGCAGCAATCTGCTCTGTTTTGTTGGAAAATTCGGTGGCAAAGTCAAAAACAAGAAATTTGGTGATAAGCGCAATGCTCAGGTTGCTCAGCTGCTCGGGATTCAATGTGATGTCGGGAACAATTCCGCCGCCATCGTAAACCTTTCTTCCCTTTTTCGTGGTGAACTCAGTAATGAGCGAATCCGGCACATAGCCCACGCTGCCGTCATCGTTGCGGTGCGAATAGTCCAGCGCCTGAATGCAGCGCCCGCTGGGAATATAGTATTTTGCCGTGGTAACCTTCAGCTTTGTGTTGTAGCTCAAATCGCGGGTGGTTTGCACCAGTCCCTTGCCGAAAGTGCGCTCACCGATGACTAATCCGCGGTCGAGGTCCTGAATGGCGCCGGCAACAATTTCCGAAGCAGATGCAGATGCCCTGTTGGTCAATACGGCGATGCGAATCGTGGTGTCAATGGGCGCAGCGCTTGCGGTGTAAATTTTATCCCACTGTTTTACCTTTCCTTTTGTGCTGACGATTTCAGAGTTTTTTGGCACAAAAAGGTTGACAATTTTCACGGATTCCTGCAACAACCCGCCGGGATTGGAGCGCATGTCGAGAATAAGCCCTTCGGGATTGTTCTTTTTGAGTTCCAGAAAAGCTTTTTTCACATCTTCACTGCAATTGACGGTGAAATTTGAAAGACGGATATATGCTGTTTTGGAGTCAACCATTCCATAATAAGGCACGGCATCAATGGAAATTTTCTCGCGCACAACATCCACTTCAAAAGGATTTTTATCTCCGGGACGCTGCAATTTAATTTTCACCGGTTTTTTTGCCGGACCTTTCAGCAGGGTGCTCACATCTTCGGTATTCATTTTTTCGGTGGATTTTCCTTCCACTTCCAAAATGATATCGCCGGCTTTCAACCCAAATTTATGAGCCGGAAAACCTTCATACGGCTCTGAAATGACAATTTTATCATTTTGTTTGCCAATCAGTGCGCCAATGCCGGCATATTCGCCGGTGGTCATAAAGCGAAAATCCTCCATCTGGTCTTCCGAAATAAAATTCGTGTAGGGATCCAGAGACTCCAACATACCGTCAATACTGGTTTTTACTAATTTATTCGGATTGATGTCATCTACATAAAACATATTCAGCTCCCTGAACAAACTGTAGTAAATTTCAAGATTTTTGGCTATCTCAAAGTTTTTCTCGTCGCGGTTGAAACCATAAAAACCTACTCCGGCAACCACAACCACCAATATGCTGATCCAAAATTTTCTAAATTTCATATTTTGCTTCTCCTTTAATTATCATTACAAACTCATTTCACCAAACCAGAAAACGAACTGACAAAATTAATAAATATTACCCGATATTTTTATGCGATATAGTCTCTGCTGCAAGTTAAAAGATATTAATCACCTGCACAGACATTTGAAACAACCGGAATATGTGTTCATTCAGGATTTTTTATTCGTAAAACAAAAAAACTCATCCCGGAGCAGGGATAAAGATGATTTTAATGATTTTTCGACTTTCATCCCGATTGTTAAAACCGCCGGTTCAGTCAATTTTATCAGATTTGACACATTTTCGGTCAGTTTTTTAGAATTTCATTAAAAATCGGCTCAAATCAGATTCAATTTCAAAGTTATAGTGTGTTGTTGCTTATCTTCACACCGAAATTAGTTTGAAAATATTGAACAAAGTATCAAAAGACTACTATGAATCCACAGGCAGAAGAACTCAATCTGGTTATCCGGCAGAACAATCCGGCGTTGTATGAAATGCTCTCCGAAAGGGGAAAAAATATATTTTTTCCGAAAAAAGGAATTTTAGGACAGACAGCCGAAGCAAAGGGCACACGTATCAATGCCACGATTGGCGCTGCCATTGAAGACGACGGCACCCCCATGCGTCTGGAAACGATTGCTTCAAAAATCAATCTTGATCCTTCGCTGGTTTTTCCGTATGCACCCAGCTTCGGACGCCCCGACCTGCGTGCCAGATGGAAGGAGATGATTTATGAAAAAAGTCCTTCTCTCGGGAAAACGGAAATCAGTCTGCCGGTTGTAACCAATGCGCTGACGCACGGCATCAGCATGGCAGGTTACCTGTTTGCCGATGCGGGTGATGAAGTGATTGTTCCCGACCTTTTCTGGGGAAACTATACGCTGACATTAGCCAACGGATGCGGCGCCAACATGGTAAAATTCAACCTCTTTAAAGACGGACAATTTGATTTGCAGGCTTTTGAGGCAAAGCTGAATGAAGGCGCTCCCGGCAAAAAAATTCTCATTTTAAATTTCCCGAACAATCCCACAGGTTACACCCCAATGCGGAAAGAGATTGACGGCATAGTTGAAATCATCGGAAAAGCTGCCGAAAACGGAAATAAAATCGTCTGCATCATTGATGACGCCTATTTCGGGCTGATTTACGAAGAGGGAATTGCGCAGGAAAGCATTTTCGCGCCACTCGCCAATCTGCATGAAAATGTATTAGCTCTGAAGCTTGACGGCTCTACCAAAGAGGATTATGTCTGGGGATTTCGTGTCGGATTTATGACTTACGCCATTAAAGGCGGTGATGCAGCGCTCTATTCGGCGCTCGAATCAAAAACTGCCGGCGCCATCCGCGGAAACATTTCCAATGCCGCAAATATTTCGCAATCGCTGATGTTTGCCGCCTATTCCAGTCCTGAATATGCTGCCCAGAAAAAAACGAAATTTCAAATTATGAAAAAACGTTACGAGGCAGTGAAAGAGGCATTGAAAGAAGAGAAATATGAAAAATATTTCCGGGCGCTTCCCTTTAATTCCGGCTATTTTATGTGCGTTAAACTTGCGGAAGGACTTGACAGCGAGCAAGTACGTCAGCTGCTCATCAAAAAATACGGAATTGGCACCATTAGCCTGAACGGCATTCTGAGGCTTGCTTTTTCTGCGGTTGCCGCATCCGATATCGGGGAGATGTTTGAAGGAATTTACAAAGCTTGTGAAGAGTCTGCCTGATACTTAATGCAGCAGATTTTCGTCGCGGATAATCATCAAAATTGCCGAGTGGGGCAAAATGATGTATTTTTCGTTATTAAATTCGATTTCATATCCGCTGTTATTCAGATAAATAGCCAGATCACCCATTTGTGCCTGCAACGGAACATATTTAACATCATCCTGCTTTTGCTTCCACGCTTCGTCTTCTTCTGAAACGGCAGGAATAGGATATCCCGGACCAACCTTTACGATATATCCGCTTTGAATTTTTTCGCTCTCCTGAACGGTTGGCGGCAAATAGAGACCGGTTTTGGTTTTTCCGGCGGGAGTCTTTGGCTTGACTAACACCCGGTCACCAATCATATAAAATTTGTCGAGATTTTTTTCTTCAATAATAAGTGACATGTCCTGTTTTGAAAAATAAAATGCAAAGATAGCATTATTTAACTCCTTACTTTTAGATGAAAATGCTAATTTCGCCACAAAACATTTTATGAACAGTCCCCTTCAAAATAAAAATGGAATCAGACTTCATTCCGGATTTTTAATTTTTGCAGCCGGACAGGTTGCTATTTTCTTTTTTCTCTCTTTTTTCCTGTTTTTTATCTCACAGACAAGTTTTGCCGCAAAACCTTCAAAAGATTCAGGAGTAATCTGGTCGGTTTCCGGTGGCGCGGGCGTTTCCTTTTTAGCATTTGAAATTGCCGATAATTTTGAAATATTGAAAAATGAATTTCAGCATAAACCGGCAATGCTGTTTGATTTAGGCTTTTCAGCTTTGTTAGGTGAGTGCTGGGAGCCGGCAATCAGGCTTGGGCTTTCAGGCTTAAACGGAGAATCCGCTTCGCCGGATTTTTCTGCTGCCGGAAATCACGCTTCCATGAGATATCTCTATGATCTGCCGGTGGAGTATTCCACCAAAGGTGGAGAACTTTCGGGACTGATAAGATTTTACCTGCTAAAATATTCCGCACAAAACTCAGGGCAAACTATGATTAATCCTTTTATTGAAGCGGGTGGCGGATTGACCTTTTTCAGCAACGAACTGCGTTACAAAAGTATTCCGCCGGGAGAAGAATCCGCCGTGATTTTTCAAAAGGGGATGGGAAATCAGCCTTTGTATTCCGTTAGTCATCTGGCGGTTGGAGCCGGCGTAAAAATTGGCAAGCCCGGACAATCCAATTTCTATGTTTCGTTTAACGGAAAAGCAGTGAATTACGATTTCATGGATGCGGTACACAACTATAGCGATGGCGAACGGAATCATGCCAAAGGCATTGTTTCAAAATTTTCTGCAGGCGTAATTATTCCTTTATCAGGTGGAAGAAAAGATCAATCCGACTACCTGCCCTGGTCACCGATGCGAAGTAAATTTTAGTTGCTCTCAGGTTTCCTGATCTCCAAAAACAGCTCATCCAGCTGATCTTCTGAGATGGGAGCCGGGGAGTCGTTCATCACATCGCGCCCGGCATTGTTTTTCGGGAATGCAATCACATCGCGGATGGAATCCAGACCTGCAAAAAGCGAGACCAACCGGTCAAATCCAAACGCAATTCCTGCATGTGGCGGAGCGCCATACTTAAAGGCGTTCATCAGAAAACCAAACTGATTTTTTGCCTGCTCCGGGGTAAACCCAAGTATATCGAACATTTTTGCCTGCAATGCAGAATCGAAAATCCGCACAGAGCCGCCGCCGATTTCCACGCCGTTGATTACCAGATCGTAGGCATTCGCACGCACTTCTCCGGGATTAGAATCCAACAGGGGAATATCTTCGGTTTTTGGGGAAGTAAACGGATGGTGCATTGCAAAATAGCGCCGGGTCTCTTCATCCCACTCCAACAGTGGAAAATCAACTACCCAAAGGGGCTTGAAGTTCTCTTTGCTTCGCAATCCCAGACGGTTGCCTATTTCAAGGCGCAATTCGCCCAATGCGTTGATGGTGTGGTCTTTTTCACCGGAAAGCACTAAGATTAAATCTCCCGGCTCTGCACCGGTTTCTGCTGCCCAGATTTTTAAATCTTCTTCAGAATAGAATTTATCTACCGATGACCTTAAACTTCCGTCTTCATTGTATTTAACATAAACCATCCCTTTTGCGCCGATTTGCGGGCGTCTCACCCAATCGGTCAGCTCATCAAGCTGCTTGCGGGAATATCCGGCACAACCTTTAGCACAAATTGCTCCGATATATTCTGCCGAATCAAAAATTCCGAAACCCTTTCCTTTAGCCGTTTCTGTAATTTCCCGAAGCAGCATTTCAAACCGGATATCCGGTTTGTCGGAACCGTAATTTTTCATAGCTTCCGTATAAGGCATCCGCGGGAAGCTGTCCAAACCGACATTCAGCACATGCTGAAACACATATTTTGTCAGATTTTCGAAAGTTTCCAACACATCTTCCTGCTCCACAAACGACATTTCGCAATCAATCTGGGTAAATTCCGGTTGACGGTCGGCGCGCAAATCTTCATCCCTGAAACATTTCACAATCTGAAAATACTTGTCAAACCCGGCAACCATCAGCAGCTGCTTAAAAATTTGCGGCGATTGCGGGAGTGCGTAAAATTCACCGCGATTCATGCGCGAAGGAACCACAAAATCGCGTGCTCCTTCGGGCGTGGATTTAATCAAAACAGGCGTTTCGGTTTCAATAAAATCCTGTTCTGTGAGAAAGTTGCGCGCCGCATGTGCCATCTGTGCCCTGAGTATCAGATTTTTGCGCACTGCATTTCTTCTCAAATCAAGATAGCGGTATTTCATGCGCAAATCATCGCCGCCGTCGGTGTCATCCTGAATCGTAAATGGCGGAACTTCCGATGGATTAAGAATGTTGAGCGCAGTCAGTCGGATTTCAATATCTCCGGTAGGAATATTTTTATTCTTGCTGGAACGCTCTAAAACTTCACCCGTTGCCTGAATTACAAACTCGCGCCCAAGCTGCTCCGCTGCCTGAGCAACTTCGCCGGACGTATCTTCGTCAATTACCAATTGAGTAATCCCGTAACGATCACGTAAATCAATAAACGTCATGGCGCCAAAATCACGGATTCGCTGCACCCAGCCGGCTAAAGTTACCGTTTTTCCTATATGTTCATTTCTTAATTCACCGCAGGTATGTGTTCTGTACATGTCTGTTTTTTATGATGTGGTTGCGAAAATAAGAAGAATTTAGCAATTTCACCGATTCAAATTCAGAATTATGATTGAACCATTTGGCGACGAATATTTTATGAAAAGAGCCTTTGCAGAAGCGTTACAGGCTTTTGACGAAGGCGAAATTCCGGTTGGGGCAGTGGTTGTTGCGGGCAATAAAATTATCGCCCGTGCACATAATTTAACAGAGACACTGAACGATGTTACCGCCCATGCAGAGATGCAGGCAATTACTGCGGCAGCCAATCATTTGGGCGGAAAATATTTGAATGACTGCACATTATATGTTACCCTTGAGCCTTGTGTCATGTGTGCCGGTGCACTCGGCTGGGCGCAAACGGGAAGAATAGTATTCGGCGCACCCGATCCCAAAAGGGGCTTTCAGAGATTTGCCCCGAAAGCGTTGCACCCCAAAACTGAAGTTTTGGGCGGCGTTTTGGAAACCGAATGCGCCGAACTGCTACAGGAATTCTTTAAAAACAAGAGATAATTTCCTGCAAAAATCAGTTGACATCCAAACTTAAACTTCCCTTTCCGGCAGCATCAAAAGCTTTCACTTTCACTTTGCCGCTGATTTCAACCGGTTCTTCGTAAAGGGTTGAACTCCGTGTAGGTTCCGAGCCGTCCACGGTGTAACGAACCGACAGTCCGGGATAGGTTGAGTTTGCATGAAGTTTTCCGCCCTCAATCTTTGCACCCGGCGCCGGCACGCGATAATTAAAACCGCCAAACATCCGCGACATGCGCGGAAGCTCTTTTTGAGCTAATGTATTTGCAAAAATATTCCAACCTTTCTCCATCTCCTCTTCGCGGAGCCTGCGGTTTTCCATATTTTCCCAGTTTCTGTCCTGCCCCCATGCCGTTTCCGCAAAGCCAATCAGTTTTGGCAACAGGTAGTATTCCAGCATTTTGGGACCTTTTATGGTTTCGCTCCAGATTTGTGCCTGCACTCCCGCAATATTCTGTTTCCCTGCCGGCGTCAACCGCTCAAGTGCGGCATATTCGGTATCAATATCAATTTTTCGTCCCATCGGAGTTTCCAGCGTTGTGTAGAAAACATTGAACGGAGCAACCTGCCAGGCATTGCGGGTGTTAACGAATCCCGACCAGTAGTGCCCCGGTTCGCGCGGGTCTTTATTGTTGCCAAAATCGAAATAGAAATTGGAAACATTACACAAAATAACGGGATAGCCGACATTTGCCAGACGATATGCCAAATCGGTATTCTCCTCCTGATTGTTCCACACTAACGGATAGACCCCCTGCCCCACAAATTCTGGATTGGGCAGATATGTTCCATCGCTCTGCCTCAGCTGTGCAACCTCCTCCCAACCGGTTATTTTCAATCCTTTCGACCGCAGCATTTTAACTGCCTTGCTGAAAAAATAGGCTTGCAGATTTTTGGGGTCTTTGATATCCGGCAGTGTTTTGAGCAGCTCTTCACACATTGGCGACTGCGTCCAGGCACCGTCTGCCACTTCATCGCCACCGGTATTGAAAAACTCAATTTCAACGCCGGCTTCTTCAAACATTTTCAGGATGTCGTCAACAACGGTTTCATAAAACCTGTACACCGATTCCCGCGCTACGTTCACCACATTGTCGGAATACCACTGGGCAGATAAATATTCGGAAGTATCATCGGGGTCAATCAGCCTGAACTCATTGGCTTTTGCTTCCTCGCCCAAAGCCATGTACTTTTCATAGCGCGCTTCCATAGATTTTATTGCGGCGCGCGAGTGCCCCGGAAAGTTGACTGCCGGAATAATCTTCACATGCCGCGACTGTGCATATTTCAAAATTTCAATGAAATCCTGACGGGTATAATAGCCGCTGCCATAGGTGCCTTCGGCAAAGGGAAACGGACCCGAACCATAAGACGGATGCAGCTTGTTTGCTTCTTTGGTGGTGTGCCCCCGCTGCGATCCAACTTCCGTCAACTCAGGCAGTCCGTCAATTTCGATGCGCCAGCCTTCATCTTCCGAGAGATAAACAACCAGATAATTTCCTTTGTAAAAAGAGAAAATATCGATGATTTTTTTTACGGTTTCCTTAGTCTGGAAGTTTCTGTCAACATCGAGATGAAGTCCACGGTAGGCAAAGCGCGGCGCATCTTCAATCACCACTTCATCAAACTCAACCCCATTGGCAGCGCCGCCGGAAGGAATCATAGAGAGAAGCGTCTGAATCCCGTAAAATACGCCGGCAGCATCACTCCCGGTGATATGCACCGACTTGTTGTCCTTAATCTCTAACCGATAGGCTTCCTTAGTTTTCCCTTTGATTGAAATCGGTTTTGTTTCTAAAAAGATGGTATAGGGAAGCGCTGCTGCCCCCTGATCAACAGTAGGTTGAGCGCCGGCAAGTCTCCCGATAAGCGCCGACAAAATCTGAACTTCATTTTCCAGATTTCCATTGTAAAGAATGCGAACCATATCATCAAAAACCACTTTTTTACCGGTTGCCCTGTAGCTTGCCGGACTTGGAATTACGGGAAGCAGTTCATCTTTTCCCAAAAGGGAAAGATTCCGGTTGTTTTCATAAAGCCATTCGGCTGTGGGAATGGGTGTGTAGTCGTTTTTGTGGCGGTTCATCTGTTCGGGACGGGTAAAGGGCAAAATGGTGTAGCCTGTAATCGGAATGGTATCGGTTTCATTTCCATTTTTATCGTAAAGGATCAGGTAAGGACCCAGTGGAGCATCGGTTTCCTTAATTATCCACTCCGAATGCTCGGTGGTTATTTCGACTGACTGCCCGGGTTTCAGGCTGAAGTTTCCGGTGGGTTTCATCACATACCAGTCGCCGCTGATAAATTGAATTTCAACATTATTGTCGGCAGAAAGCGGATCGCGCGTCATCTGATTGAAATAAAGCGCCCAGTTTTTATTACTGAACGTAAACCGGCTGTTGTTTTCAATATAAAACTTTGTCATGGCTTTGGGTTGCTCAGAATACTCGTTACTGACCACTTCCCAGCTAAGTTTAATTTCTTCGGGCAATGGCGCATTTTCGCGACACCCTGAAAAAAACATTAAAACAACGAATGAAATAATTAAAACTTTTCTCATGTTTTGCGTTTTTATTTTAAGTTTAACATCTTTTCAAATATAAATCGTTTTAGGTTTTGGTGAATTCAATTCAAAGATATAAAAATGACTGCTAATAATCGTCTGATTTCTCTGGATGCTTTCAGGGGTTTTACAATTGCGGCAATGATAATGGTAAATAACCCCGGCTCGTGGGACCACGTTTACCCGCCTTTGCTGCATAAAGATTGGCACGGAATCACACCAACCGACCTGATTTTTCCCTTTTTTATCTTCATTGTGGGCGTTTCCATCGCTCTTGCCTACAGCAAACAGCTAATGAAGGGCGTTCCGAAAAAAACGATGTACAAAAAAATTATTTACAGGTCACTGAAAATATTCATCATCGGAATTTTACTCTGGCTTTTCCCGAAATTTGATTTTAATCATGTCAGATATGCAGGTGTTCTGCAGCGTATTGCCGTTGTTTTCTTTGTGTCGGCAATTATTTTTCTCAATTCCAAATGGAAAACACAGGTTGTTATTTCCGTTGTCATTCTGATTGGTTACTGGATGGCGATGGTTTTAATTCCGACCCCGGGTTACGGAAAAGCGATGCTTGAGCCCGGCGTCAATTTAGCGGCGTGGTTCGACAGCACATATCTGCCGGGAGTGATGTGGCAAAAGACCTGGGACCCCGAAGGTTATCTCAGTACTTTGCCTTCCATTGTAACCGGAATTTCGGGAATACTTGCCGGACATCTGATTCTGAGCAAATTGCCGCAGGAAAAGAAGGTGATTTACATGTTTTCATTTGGTTTTTTTGCCTTTGCAACAGGTTACATGTGGAACTATGTTTTCCCGATCAATAAAAATATCTGGACAAGTTCATTTGTGATGGTTACTTCGGGGCTGGCTGCCATGGTGCTGGCGATCAGTATTTTCTTTGTGGATATGATGAAACGAACCCGGCTGACAAAACCCGGAATTATTTTCGGCTCCAATGCCATTGCTGTTTATGTGCTGTCCGATGTGTGGGAACAGTTTTTTTACAAGATAAATTATGGGGGGAACACGCTGAGCGGATATTTTATGAATATGTTTGAAACAGCCGGCTGGAGCCTGAAATTTGGAAGTTTTCTCTATTCAGTTCTGTTTATCTGCTTCAACTTTATTCCCGCCTGGATTCTCTACAGGAAAAAAATATTTATAAAGCTGTAATCTGAAATCCTGCTTTTTCCAAGTCTTCCCAAAATGAAGGGTAGGATTTGGTAACCACCTGCGGATCGTTTATCTCAACAGATTTTCCGGCAAGAGCCATTGGTGCAAAAGCAAGCGCCATCCGGTGGTCGTGATAGGTATCGATTAATGGAAGCTCCTGAGCTTCATTTTCATTAATTATTCCGTTCCAAGCCAGTTCGCCTTCTGCCGGTTCCGTTAAAATGGCGCCAAATTTCCGAAGCTCGTTCTGCAGGGCGACAATGCGGTCAGTCTCTTTGATTTTCAGGGTTTTCAATCCTGAAAAGTGAAAAGGAATTCTTTTGGATACGCAAAGCGGAGCAAAAGTCTGGGCAATATCAGGGTTTTCAATGAAGTCCAACACCAATTTTTCAGGCTGAATATGCTCTGATTTAATGAGCAGCACGCCATCGGGTTTTTGTTCCGAATGAACGCCAAACTGTTCAAACCACCCTGCAATGGCGGCATCTCCCTGAAGGCTCTCAAGCTGAAGTTTTTCTAAAAAAAGTTCGCCTTCTTCTGCCATTGCCAAAATCTGATACCAATAGGAAGCCCCCGACCAGTCGCTTTCAACGGTAAATTCACGGGGAAAATAATTTTGCTCGGGTATGGTGATGCTGTTCTCAATCCATTGGTATTGAATACCGAAGCCCTCCATCAATCTGAGCGTCAGCTCAATGTATGGTTTAGAAGTGATTTTTCCGGTCAGTTTTAACGTTAGTCCGTTTTCAATGATTGGCGCAATCATCAGCAGCGCGGAAATATATTGGCTTGAAATGCTGCCGTCGAGTTCGAGCGTTTTTCCTTTCAGGTGCGAACCAAAAATCTTCAGTGGCGGATAGCCGGTTTTTCTCTGATATTCAATACGTGCTCCAAGCTGATTCAGCGCATCTACCAAAATTCCGATGGGGCGTTGCTGCATTCGTTCGGAGCCGGTCAGCTCCCACTCCCCGACAATTTTAGCCAAAAAAGCGGTTAAAAACCGCATGGCAGTGCCGGCATGACCAATGTCGAATCTGTTTTGGTTGGAGTGCAGCGCTTCAGCCAAAGCGATGGTATCATCCGAGTCGGAGAGATTTGTTGCAGGAAAAGGATTGTGGCACAGCGCATTGATAATCAGCACCCGGTTACTGATGCTTTTGGATGAGGGAAGCGAAATGCTCCCTTCAATGGTGCGGCGTTTTGCTTCTATCCTGTACTTCATTTAATTTAAATTCCTGTAAAAATTCAGCGCTTCAAAAATCAGCTCTTTTTCGCACACCTGATTGATTTTCACTTTTCCCGGCTCTGAAAGCAGCGAGAAAAATATCTTGTTGGATTCGTTCTTTTTATCGTGCATCATCAGCTCCAGAAGTTGGTCAAAATCACTGCTGTTCAGTGTGAATTTCCCGTAGATATTTTGCAGCCATGTTGCCAGTTCCCGGTGCTCATTTTCTGAAAAACCGCACTGCTTCACCGAAAGATACATTTCGGCAATCATTCCCCACGCCACTGCAAACCCGTGGTGAACCGGACGGTTCTGCTCCATTGCCAGGCTTTCAAAAGCGTGCCCGATGGTGTGCCCGAAATTCAGTCCTTTTCTGATATTCTTTTCGGTAGGGTCGTTCAAAACGTAATACTCTTTCACATTGACGGAGTTCTGAATGATCTGCAGCAAACCTTTGTAGTTGATGTTGTTCAGGTCAAAACTCCGCAACTCTTCCAGATGATCAGTACTTCTGATTAACCCGTGCTTGACCATTTCCGCAAAACCGGAAAGAAAATTCTCCCTGTCGATGGTTTTTAAAAACTCGGTGTTGATGATGACTGCAACAGGATTTTCAAAAGCGCCGATTTCGTTTTTTAACCCGTTGAAATTTATGCCGGTTTTGCCGCCTACCGATGCATCCACCTGAGAGAGCAAAGTGGTGGGAACATTTATAAAATCAATTCCTCTTTTGAAAGTTGAAGCGGCAAATCCTGCAAGGTCGGTCAACATTCCGCCGCCAATATTAATTAACAGCGATTTTCTGTCGGCGCCGTTTTGCGATAAAAATTCCCAGATTTTCACAACCGACTCCAAGCTTTTATTGTTCTCTCCCGAAGGCAGAACTATTCTGTTAATATTCTGATTGTCAAAATAATTACCGAAAAGCGGCAGGAGCAGTTTATCCACATTTTCTTCCGTTGCAAGAAAAACTTTACCCTTTTCGTAGTTGTTTATCCACTCGTCTAATTCGGTTTGCGGAGAATTGCTGTAAATTATTTTAGAATATATTTTTGAATTTCTCATGGTTACCTGCTAAATTGCGGTAAAGTTACAACATTTTTGGATTAATGTTTTTTTAAGTCGGTTGCATTGACTGAACATGTAAATATTTTAAGAATGAACATATCGAATAAAAAACAGACACAATTTCTCAGACGACTTTTCTTTTTGGTCAGCCTCGTCATTGCCTTGGCTGCATTAGCTTTATTTTTGCTGGACTATATGCTCTACGGACTGCTGATGGCAGGTGTTTTCGCCTTATGGTATCTCTTTTTTCAGGTTGCCGATTACCATTTTATCGAGTATAGCGATTCCGGCGATAAGGTTGTGCTGCGCTATTACAAGAGCATCCGTTTTGGCAAAACAAGCTTCAATTCCATCGAATTTCCCAAACAGATGCTCTACCGGGCATATTTTGAAAACTCTGTTTTTGGGAAAATGTCCGATTTAACGCTTGTGGTAAAAACCCACCGCGGCATTGCGGAATATCCTTCGGTGAGCTTGTCTGCATTGCCGCTTAGCGACAGAAAAGTATTGCAGGAGAGATTGTTGCATATATTAGGCGTTTAATCCGAGCAGAATGAGTCACACAGAAAATGAGCTATACTACAAAATTGCCCTTTCCCTGATTCCGGGAATAGGCGGCACGCTTGCCCGCAACCTGCTTGCTTACACGGGCAGCGCCGGACAGGTTTTCTCCGAACCCCTGAAATCGCTGAAAAAAATTCCCGGCATTGGTGAGTTGAATGCACAGCGCATAAAGGACAGCGATGTATTTGGTCGGGCTGAACAGGAGCTGGAGTTTATTGAGAAGTACAAAATTGATGTGAGGTTTTATTCTGACGAAAACTACCCACGCCGCCTGAAACCCTGTCCGGATGCGCCTATTATTCTCTACTCCAAGGGAAAGATGGACTTAGACATGCAGCGGATTATCAGCATTGTGGGAACACGAAATGCAACCGATTACGGAAAAACCATCTGCGAGAAGCTCATGAAGAATTTTGCCGGGCGGAATTATCCGGTGTTAGTGGTGAGCGGACTGGCTTACGGAATTGATATTCATGCACATAAAATGGCACTGAAATACAATATTCCAACTGTTGGCGTTGTTGGTCACGGATTGGACAAAATGTACCCGTCGCTCCATGCCGACACAGCACGAAAAATGGTTGAAAACGGCGGATTGGTTTCCGATTTTCCCAGCAAATCAAAAATAGACCCATCCAATTTTGTGCGGCGAAACCGGATAATTGCCGGACTTGCCGATGCTACTATCGTTGTGGAATCGGCAGAAAAAGGGGGTGCGCTCATCACTGCCGAAATCGCATCTTCCTATAACCGCGATGTGTTTGCTTTTCCCGGCAGGGTGGATGATATTTACTCCAAAGGATGCAATCGGCTAATCCGGCTGAATGGCGCCAATCTGATACAAAACCTTGATGATCTGGAGTATTTTATGGGATGGGAAGCATCGGATCAGAAAAAAGTGGTACAATCCGCACTTTTTGTGGAGTTGACTGCCGATGAGGAGAAAATTGTGGAGTTGCTGAAAAAGAGCGGCGAAATGTTTATCGATCAGATTTCATCAGAGCTGCAAATGCCGGGCAGCAAGGTGTCTGCACTGCTTTTAAATCTTGAATTTAAGAATGTACTTTCTGCCCTTCCCGGAAAAATGTATAAGCTGAAATAATTTTCAGAATGTAATTCCCAGCGTAATTCCTGCCGCCGGTTTTGCCTGTGCCAGATAGTTCTGGTTGCTTAAAAACGGACTTATCTTCAGTCCCAAATTTCTGCTTTGGCGATACATATTATTTACTTTTGCAACCTTAACCGCATCAAAAACCGACCATATGTCAACAATGAGATAGCCACCCAAACCACTATAAAACAGCAGCATACCGGGTATTGCCGTATCCGAATCGCCAAAGAGAATACCGTCAATTAGCAAGCTGGCTCCTACCCCAACTACTGCAACAGACACAAGTGCGCCGCCAAAAAAGCCCAATCCGCGCAACGGCTCGCCCGAAATAGCCTGCCCCAATCCGGGCAGCACAAACGAGGTGATACCCGCCAGAGCCGGGGAATACCTGTCGCCATCCTGCCTGACATAATCGCGGGAATTGAAAACTTTTTTATTTTGTCTGTACGACTGGGCAGTTGCCTGCGCTGACCACAAAATAAAGATACTGAGCGTGATGTAAGTTGTTCTTTTAAAATTCATAGTTGTATGTTTTAGAAGTGTGTTCATTCCGAAAAATATTTCCATCAACAAAAGTCCGGGAGCATTAATATCGGTTGAAATATAAACTAAACCTGAACTCTTATCCCATCCTGAAATCCGCCATTCAGTGCAGATTCAGATACTGAAAACGAAGTAAAGATAAAAGATTTTCGGACAAAAGATATTTGGATATGAAAATATCCTAATGGGATAGTACCACCTTTGGCTTTTTTGCATTAGAATTATATATTTGGAAATGAAAATCCAAAGGTAACCGGAACCAGTCCGGGACCGTCTTTGTCTTTAAAAAGCGGTGTCATTCCCCAATTTACAAACAGCATGAAATCACCTAATCCAATCCGCCCTGTCAGATCATATTTAAACTGATTGAGGTTAAAATTGCTCCGTAATTTCTCCTTTTGATTGCGGTATTTATATTTGGTATGCGAGCCGATATTTAAGCCGCCAATGACACCGGCAGCAAGACAGAGATGTGAATTGCCTGCCTTGAGCGGCGTTTTCACTTCAAGCATCAGCGGAGCAGTCAGGTAGCTCGTGTTCAGCTTAGACTTTTTCAATCCGTCAGATTCTAAAGTCACAGGTATAATTTTACCGTTCCCGTTTTCTTTTTCGATGGTTACGGGCTGGTCAAAGGCGAAATCCATAAAACTGAAACCTAAACCAGTTATTACGCCAAAGTTTTGCGCCCGGTTTTTAAATGCCCACTCAAAAACATTCAAGTTTACGGAAATTGATTTCCCATGATTCAAATCCATGAAATTATCCGGAAATTCACTGCCGGCATAAGTGGAATAATCGCTTTGCCGAAAAAGATTTATTCCCATTTCCACGCCTGTCCAGTGTGGATTAAAGCTGTTATCAGTAAGTTTTATGCTCTTATCCTTATCCATCTTAACGGAAGTGCCGTCACCGGTTTCAATAATTTCGATTTTGCGTCTCCCAATTCGGATATGCACCGTGTCACCCTGCTCATTCGCAATAACTTCCACTCCCTCGCCACCGCCGGCTTTCACATGAGTTGTTTTTCCATCTTCAATAACGGTAACAATATTTTTTTTGCCGGCTTCCACTTTCGTGGTGTCCGGTTGTGCGAAAAGGCTGAAAGCCAAAAAACTGAACAATGCAATGCTTATTAATTTTCTCATTTCTTACTGTTTTATTTTTCTTTAGTTCAGACGTACAGAATATGCTGAAAGTTACAGAGAGAGCGATAATATCAGGAATTTAATCACTACCCGTGGGTATGGAAACAGCCAGCAAGCGGGAATCGTAGCTGACTGCGGTTATTTCACCATCGGTATTGATGCTGTAATTAAACTTTTTCCCGGAAATTCTTGAAATCAAATCCAACCCCGCTTTTGCCACTTTATTTAGTGACAAGTTGCTTTCTTCCGCTTTTTCCCGAAGAATGTCAGCCAGCAGGCGCTCATCGGTTGCGGAATTTACAGTTTGAAGATATTCCACTTTCATTGGAATCAATTCCTGCGCGGATTGATATACAGCCAGAAGAGCCTTGCGAGCAGAGAGTTTTTTCGGAATTTCAACTGGTGTTCTTTCCCTCTGAATCATCTCTGTTTCTTTTTCATTTTTTGCACTGCCAGTTAACATTTGCTGCTGATTTTTCCCAGAAAGATCAACTTTTGAAGAATGTTCAGCTTTTATCTCTTCCTGCACATGTATCGTGATTTTCTCCGTGTCAGGAGAGAAAATATTCAAAATATCCGAATGCTCATTTTTTTGATTTTCTTCAGGAACAGAAACATGTGCTTCTTGCTTAACATTTTGATTGGAAAGGTCTTCTGCAATGCGATATACGAAAAACACAAAAATCACTGCGGCAGCAGCATGTGCAGACCAATATAAAATCTTTCTTCCGATTGAAATCCGGTATAATTTTCTCTTTTTCTGAAAAATAACCGTTTCATCCGGCTCCAATCTGGTTTTTTCAAAAAGTGAAATCTTTTTTCCTCTATCGGGGTTTTCAGCGAGGTAATTTTCGAATACAATCTTTTCTTTTTCAGACAAATCACCTTCCATAAGCGCTATTGCTGCCCGGTTAAATGCTGAAATTTGATCATATTTTTGTCTGTAGAGCTTTTTTTTGTGGATAAATACAATTTTCTCAGGTTCAACCTTTGCCCGAGATGCGGCTTTAAGTTCAGCCTCCAAATCGGGATTCTGTTTGAGGAAAGCGTAAAATTCATCCATCAGATTTTCGTCTAAAACCCCATCTATGAAATCCAGAAAAAAAACTTCGTAATTATCTCTTGAAATTTTCATTTTAAATCACTGTCTCCATTTTAACGATAAACGCTTTCATAAACACCCTTGCCCGGTAGATGTAAACTTTCACCTGCGCTTCATTCAGGTTTGCCATTTCGCCAATTTCTTTGTAGGAATAACCTTCATAGTCTCTCAACAGCAAAACAATCCGCTGAATTTCAGGCAAAAGAGCAATTCCTTTCTGCAAAATTTCATTTAAATCAGAATAGCTGCTCTCATGGCTTCTTTCGGGAAGGCTAAACTCTTCAACATAGTCCACCCGCTTATTCTTCCGTATTTGGTCAATCATTGCATGATATGCAGTTGTGAACAGATACGATTTCACTTTGGGTGCATTTACGTTTTTCACGTTTTTCCAGAGCTTTTCATAGCTCTCCTGCACAATATCTTCAGCTGTATGCACATCATTCAGACTTTTCAGTACAAACCGGAAAAGCCTGTCAGAGTACAAGTCAACTGCATCATTATATTCTTTAACTGTCATGGGCTGTTCTGAACATCGCTCATAACATAAGACGGATTGATGACTGCGAAGTTACAGTATGTTGTAAAAAACTACAAAGAGCATTTTTTCGTCTAAAGTGACACGCTATTAATAACAACTAAAATAACTGATGCCCAGTATTCAAAATCGCTACCAATCAGCATCCTTGATAGGATTCCCTCAACAAAAACTCATTTTTTTGAAAATGAATTGTATGTTTGTTAGTTAGAAATACTTAGCCGCTTTACGGCGTAGTTCACTCGGGGAACTTTTGTTCCCTGCTGTTTATTTAAGAGTAGCATAAACTCTTTTAAGGCTTAGCATAAAGAATAGAGTAGCTTTTTACAATACTGAATATTATCACTTTCAACATTATTTTATAGCACCATGCACTCATTTAAACTGAAATTTACACTGCTGTTATTTTCAGCATTCCTGTTCAACTCCTGTGCTGATACAGCGCTCTCATCGCTGATAGTTGAATACACCGAAACACCCATGGGAATTGACGTCAATAAACCGAGATTCAGCTGGCAAATGGTCTCAAAAAAACGGGGACAATCGCAAACCGCCTATCAAATCAGCGTGTTTGATGAAAACGGAAATGAGACATGGGATTCAGGAAAAATTAGAAGTGATATCTCTCTGAACATCGAATATGAAGGTCAGCCGTTGCAGCCGTCAACCCGCTACAACTGGCAGCTACAGGTCTGGGATCAGAACAACAAGCCTTTGTCAGCAAATTCGTGGTTTGAGACGGGATTAATGAATCCGTCGGTTGATGCGTGGAATGGTGCCAGATGGATTGGCGGGGATGACGATGACCTGGTTTTTTATCCATCGTACCTGCCTGCTTTCAATATCCATTACACGATTCAGCTCAATCAACAAAACGGCACAACAAAAGCCGGTTTTATTTTCGGGGCTAATGATGCACGCTTAATGGACAAGAATAAGAACATCTACAATCTTCAAAATGAAAAAGATAAGTCTTACATTGAAGTTGAATTGGATATTTCAAAAACAGATCAGGGTGATAACGCTTTTTTAAATATCTACCGTGCCGGATACGCTCCCGGCGATAACCCGGAAAAACCGCTGCAAAGTTTACGCATTCCGGAATCGATAATTAACAACAAGAACAAGTTTGAAAAACATGTTATTTACCTGAAAACGATGTATAGTCAGACAGATTTCTACATCAACGGAGAAAATGATGAAAATCACATAGGAGCTGTGGTACTGAATCCCTTAGGTAACGGATGGGACCTAATCTGTTTTCCACTTTTATGCGAAATCGGATTTTCGGCAAAACCTGAGCAGCAGGCAAATTTTTCAGAAGTTAAGGTACGCAACTTCCGGGTTCCCAACAATATATTGTTTCAAGAAAATTTGGAAAACGGCAGCCAAAAAAGTGTTTTTATTCAGAAAGATGGATTAACAGCCGAAAATGACTCATACAATATAGATGGCAGAGAATCAGGAATTTTTATTACTGCCGACATCCAAAAAAGCGCAGCCCCCATGCTCAGAACAACCTTTGCTGCTGAAAACAAAAAGGTCAGCAAAGCGCGCCTTTACATTACGGCAAGAGGAATTTATGAGGTCTATATGAACGGAAAAAGAGTTGGTGATGACTATTTTAATCCCGGATTAACGCAATACAACAAGCACCACATGTACCAGACCTATGATGTTACCGATTATCTCAAAACAGGTCAAAATGCACTCGGCGCAGTCATGTCCGAAGGTTGGTGGAGCGGCGCGGTTACCTATATGGGGTACCTTTGGAATCTGTTTGGCGACAGGCAATCTCTGCTTGCCAAATTAGAAATAACCTATGCAGATGGCGCTAAAGATCATATTGTCAGCCATCCCGACACATGGAAATATTTCAATGAAGGCGCTGTTGTTTACAGCAGTTTTTTTCAGGGTGAAGTCTATGACGCCCAAAAGGAACTTTTGACAAAAGGTTGGTCTGAAACTGCCTATAATGACTCTGCATGGAAAAATGCTGTTGAAATAAACCCGGAAAATTCAATTACAGAAGATTTCTATATAAACGCCAACCGGATGCCCGCCGTAAATGATTTTTCCGAAATGAAACTAATCGGGCAATATGGTCAGAAGGTGCAAAAAATCAGTGAATTAACAGCAATCGCCGTTGAAGAGGTAAGACCCGGAGTTTATATCTACGATATGGGACAAAATATGGTGGGAGTGCCGCGAATTTCTCTTTCGGGGCAGCAACCCGGGCGCAAAATTACCCTGCGTTATGCCGAGGTTAAATATCCTGATCTGCCGGAATTTAAAGAGAGCGTAGGCATGATAATGCTTGAAAATATTCGTGGCGCGCTGGCTCAGGATATATACATTACCAAAGGGGGCAACGAGGTAATCAATCCGCGCTTCACTTTTCACGGATACAGGTATCTGGAAATAACAGGAATCGATCAGCCGCTTCCCCTGAAAGCTGTGAAAGGCGATGTGCTGAGTTCTGTTCATCAGTTAACATCCGATTACCACACTTCCAACGTACAGGTAAATAAACTGTGGGAGAATATTACATGGTCAACCCGCGGAAATTTCCTGTCAATTCCGACCGACTGTCCGCAACGCAATGAACGCATGGGCTGGGGAGGCGATATTTCCGTTTTTTCCAGAACAGCAACCTATTTAGCCGATGCGGCTCAATTTCTCCGGCGCCACATGCTGGCAATGCGGGACACGCAGAGAGAAGACGGTCGTTTTGCCGATGTATCACCCATTGGCGGCGGTTTTGGAGGAATGCTCTGGGGCAGTGCCGGAATTACGGTAGCCTGGGAAAGCTATCTTCAATATAATGATACAGAGATGTTAGCCGAACATTATGATGCCATGAAAGCCTATATCAATTATCTGCTACCTTTCATTGACGAAAATAGCGGAATATTGACAGAAGGCAATTTAGGCGACTGGCTTGGTCCTGAGCAACATAAAAACGACAATTCATTGCTGTGGGAAACCTATTTCATTTACGATCTGGAATTGATGCAGCGCATTGCAACGATTTTAAACAAAGATGAAGATGCTGCTCAATTTGCCAATCTTCACAAGGAGCGAAAGGACTTCTTTAATAATACCTATTTCGATTCAGAAACAGGCAAAACAGTACATTCAGGCTTCGGTCAGCCCGATAAAAAAGGAGAACTTATTGATACGCAGACTTCCTACATCCTGCCTTTGGCATTCAATATTTGCAGTCCGGATATTAAAGACAAAGCAGAACAAAACCTGATTGATTGTTTATCAAATGAAACAAAGCTGAATGAAAATACCACTTACCCTCCATTTTCTTTGATGACTGGTTTCATCGGAACTGCATGGATAAACAGGGTGCTTTCTGATTTGGGACATTCTGATTTAGCTTACCGCTTGCTACAGCAAAAAACATATCCATCCTGGCTCTACTCTGTTGAACAGGGTGCTACCACGATTTGGGAACGTCTTAATTCCTACACAAAAGAACACGGATTTAGCGGCAACAACTCAATGAACTCCTTCAATCACTACTCTTTCGGGGCAATCGGCTCATGGATGTGCAACTACTCCTTGGGCATTGAACGTGATGAAAATTTCCCGGGATTCAAACAATTTGTCTTAAAACCTGAACCCGACCCCACCGGGCAAATGAGTTCGGTAAAAGGGCACTATGATTCGATGTATGGCAGAATTGAGAGCAGTTGGAAAGTAAAAGAAAACACTGTTGATTATATATTTAATATCCCGGCAAATACCACGGCAATGGTGTATTTAAATGCTGATTCCGGGAATGATATAAAAGAGAACAACAAATCTTTAGACGTTTCAAAAGATATTGAGTTTATGGGTAAGGAAAACGGGAAGGTAATCCTGAAAGTTAAATCCGGCAATTACTTTTTTAGCGTTTCCGGGAAAACACGCTAAGATTTATTAGAACAAAACAACCCGTAAAACTACTGATTCTCAGCCAGATTGGTTTTTAGGAAATTACTTTCACCCGACAATCTGCACCCAGCCATATTTGTCCGGCTCATCGCCATACTGAATATTTTGCAGTTTGTTGTAGAGTTTTGTTGACCATTCTCCGGCTTCCTGCTGATTTCCGTATCTGAACCATTTGTCATGGTCTGCATCATAAATCCCTTTTATGGGTGAAATAACGGCAGCAGTGCCACATGCGCCAACTTCCTCAAATTCGGCAAGTTCTTCATAGGGAACTTTACGGCGCTCCACTTTCAGTCCCATTTCTTCTGCCAGAACCATCAGACTTTTGTTGGTGATTGATGGCAAAATGGATTCTGAAAGCGGGGTTATATAGGTGTTGTTTTTTATTCCGAAAAAGTTGGCAGGACCGCATTCGTCAATATATTTTTTCTCGCGGCTGTCCAAGTAGAGTACGGCAGAAAATCCTTTTCCTTTGGCAATTTTTCCGGCTCCCATGCTGGCTGCATAGTTTCCGCCGACTTTGTATTTACCGGTTCCCTGTGGCGCTGCACGGTCATATTGGCGCATAATCAGCAGATCGGTTGGCTTAAATCCTTCCGGGAAATAGGGTCCAACGGGCATCACAAAAACAATAAAAAGGTATTCTTTGGAAGGTTTTACACCAATTTCGGGACCGGCTCCGATCAGTAGCGGGCGGATATAGAGTGAAGCCCTGCTTTCATAAGGCGGAACATAGTCGAGGTTTTTGCTGATTGCCAACCGCACGGCATCCATAAATTTTTCAACCGGAAGTTTTGGCATTAAAATTCCGTCGCAGGAGTTTTGCATCCGCAGGGCATTTTCATCCATTCTGAAAACACGGACTTTTCCGTCTCTCCCCTTAAAAGCCTTCAAGCCTTCAAAAACTTCCTGTCCGTAGTGAAGCGAAGTGGCAGCCATGTGCAGGCTGATGGTGTTTGAAGTGCTGATTTCCAGTTCTCCCCACTCTCCGTTCCGATAAGTGCAACGAATATTATAATGGGTATCGCGGTATCCGAAACCCAAATTTTGCCAGTCTAAATTTTCCATTTGTTTACAAGTCTCTTTTTGATAATTATCTGAGAAAAGCATTATGCTTTTGGATAAACAAATTAAGCAAATTTTTGGCTTTAAAATGTAGGGAAGGACGATGAAATGCAAAAAGTAGCCGACAATTTAATAATTCCGATCTGTTTCAGGTTCAGTTTAAAGCACCTGCAAAACAGTTTAAGCGGGCGCATCTACTTTTAGGTAGTATCCGTTGAATTTCCGGATATTCAAAACCGAACCGTTATCAAAAATGAGATATTGCCCTTTTATTCCCTCCAATATCCCTTCAATATCGGGTGTTTTGTCGAAACTGACACTTTTTATCTGCTGCGGAGCATTTTCCAACGGGTATTCGATAAAAGTAACCGTATCATCCGTGCAGGAGTATTTTTGCAGCTCTGCGGGCAAAAGTTTCAGCGCTTTTTTCTTCTCCTTTGAAAGGTCGAAATCAGGAATCGTGTCGTTTTTGAGCATTGCCTGCCATTTTGTGCGATCAGTAAAATACTTCTTCAAGAATATTTCAATGATACCGGCAATGTGGCGGTTTGGTGTTTTTGCCAACCGGATGGCAGCGCTTGCGCCCTGATCAATCCAGCGCACCGGAATCTGGTGGCAGCGCGTAACGCCAACTTTCACTTCACTGGCAACGGCAAGATAGACATAGTGGTCAATAAGATCGTGTTTTTCTGCCCACTCCATGTCGCGCGCAATGCCGAATTGTGCTTTTGAAAGCTCGGGGCGAATCACCGATTCGCTCGCCTGCGGTGCAGTTTGCAGGCAACTGTAGCAAAAGCCCTGATTAAAAGATGTTTTGGTAATTTTTCCACAGGAGATACAGTTAATCTGACCGGTGAAATGCAGCGATATGCTTTTGCCAATCAGTCTGTTCATCTCAATTTCATGTTCGCCAACAGGCAGAAAATAACTGACAGGATTTGTCAGTTCACTGCGCATTTTAATAATGTTTCCTTCGTAAATCATAATATTTTATCTGCCACAGATGATTTTCATCGAACGCGGCTCATCAATAGATGCTTTTTTTGCACCATTTTTATAAACAATAGAATCTCCACGAAATTCGGTTCTCGTCCAAAAAATCACAGTGGTGTTCTCTCCCGATTTGAACGAATCTGCTTCATCATCCCAGTCTTTTCTCGTCCCCGGCAAACTTTTCAGATTGGCAAATTCCCCGGGACCGTCAATAATGATATTATCACCTTTGTAATTCTCACCGTCAAACAGATGAACGTAGCATTTGTCTTCGGGAATTTTTCCGACTTCATCTTTTGAGCAGGCTGAAAATGATATGGACACGATAAAGAAAAATGCAAAAAATAAAAGCAGGATGGGACTGTTCGGATACTTTTTCATTTTCTTTTCTTTTAAATTGATTGTTAAAGTTTAACGAAAAGCGTGCTGCTTTATTTTAAAAAAGAGCACTCAATCCCAAAACTAAACCAACCCGGATTGTTTTTTCGGCAAAATGTTGTTAGCGGCTCAAACAAGCCATCCTGAATTTATTTTCTACTTTTCCTTCAGTATTCGTCTGTTACACAACCCTCTGAAGCTGAAGAAACCGTTCTTGCGTATTTATACAATACGCCTTTTTTTGCTTTCAATGGCGGCTCTGTCCATTTTGTTCTTCTTTCTGCCAGTTCTTCTTCGGAAATCAAAACATCAATGGTGTTATTTACGGCATCAATGCGAACGATATCGCCTTCGTTAACCAGCGCAATATTTCCACCGTTTTGCGCTTCGGGCGTAACGTGCCCCACAACAAATCCGTGGGAACCGCCAGAGAAACGTCCGTCTGTAATCAGCGCCACATCTTTTCCCAGGCCGGCGCCCATCAGTGTTGAAGTGGGTTTCAGCATTTCGGGCATGCCTGGTCCGCCGCGCGGTCCCACATAGCGGATGATAACCACATCTCCCTTGTTGATCTGACGGTTCATCATGGCATCAATACTCTCCTGTTCACTGTTAAAAACCCTTGCCGGACCTTCAAAAAATTCGCCCTCCATGCCGGTAATTTTTGCAACAGCGCCTTCGGCAGCCAGATTTCCGTATAAAATGCGGATATGACTTGTCTTTTTAATCGGATTTTCCAATGAATGAACAATTTGCTGTCCCTCTTTCAATCCGGGCAGTTCCGAAAGATTTTCCGCAATGGTTTTTCCGGTAACAGTGATGCAATCACCGTGAAGCAATCCGTTTTCCAGCATAAATTTCATAACAGCCGGCGTTCCGCCCTGCTCCTGCAAATCTTCCATCACATATTTTCCGCTTGGACGAAAATCGGCAAGCATTGGTGTAATTTCCCCCAAACGGATAAAATCATCCAAAGTGATTTCAATATCCACCGCTTTCGCCATGGCTATCAGGTGCATCACGGCATTGGTTGATCCGCCCAAAATGATTATCAGCCGGATGGCATTTTCAAAAGCCTTTTTGGTCATAATATCTGCCGGCTTGATGTCTTTTTCCAGCAACACCTTGATGGCAGCAGCTGCCTGAGCCATTTCTGCTCTTTTCTCCTTACTGTTTGCCGGATTGGAAGATGAATAAGGCAGGCTCAGACCCATCGCTTCAAGTGCGGAAGCCATGGTGTTGGCGGTGTACATTCCGCCGCAGGCGCCTTCTCCCGGACAAGCATTCTCAATAATATGTTTGTACTGTTCTTCCGTGATGGTGCCGGCAATTTTTTGCCCCAAAGCTTCAAAAGCCGAAACCACATCCAACTTTTGATCTTCATAATATCCGGCAGCGATGGTTCCGCCGTAGATAATCAGCGATGGCCTGTTCAGCCTGGCAATACCCATTGCGGCGCCGGGCATATTCTTGTCACAGCCCACAAGAGCGACAATCCCGTCATACCATTCGGCTCCGGCATTGGTTTCAATGGAGTCTGCAATAACATCCCGCGAAACAAGCGAATAGCGCATTCCGTCCGTTCCCATGGAAATGCCGTCGCTTACGCCAATGGTGTAAAAATTCAGCCCCACCAGCCCCGACTGGTTGACATGAAATTTCACAATATCTGCAAAACGGTTCAGGTGCATGTTGCAGGGATTTCCATCCCACCCGGAACTGACAATCCCGATTTGTGCCTTTTTAAGGTCTTCATCCGTGAGACCAATTGCATGCAGCATCGCCTGTGCTGCCGGTTGTGACGGATCCTGAGTAACGTGGCGACTATATTTATTTAACATATCAAGGTGATTTTTAAAAACTGGCAGACAAGATACTAAAATATCTTTTTTTACACTTTGGAAATCGGGAAGAAAAGAATTTTTCTGAAGTTTTATAACAGTTTCTGCCCCTGCCCAGTGTTTCTTGCTTTTGCAAAGCAAAGCAGGGGTTGCAAAACCGCGCCGGCAAGAGTCTGTTCTTCTACCTAACCTGCCCTTTCAGAGCGAAACGTCAACCGCATCAATAACCCAAGGCGTTGCCATTGGGCTGAAATAAGCAGGGCTTTCAGCCCGAAGAATAAAAAAACAATTACGAAACAAGCAAATGCCCCATCCCCTCCCTCTATGGTTGGGGAAAAGGGGGTGGGCAGAGCAGGTAGTTTATAACCTGCCCTTTCAGGGCGAAACGACAACCACGTCTGTAACCCCCGCTGGCGCAAATGCACAGGTTTTGCAAAACCGCGCCAGCGGGGGCTGAAATAAGCAGGGCTTTCAGCCCGAAAAATCGGAAAGTAAAGTATAACATGGACATTCAGATTAACGTAAAACAAAAAACGCCCTGAAAGGGCAGATTAATTCAGCCCAATGGCAACGCCTTGGGATAAAGAAATAAAAAGTAAATTGCGCCCTGAAAGGGCAGATTAAATCTTCAGCGTTTTCGTTGATAATCAACAAACTTTTTGTTTTTGCAAAGTAAGGCACGGTTTACAAAACCGCGCCAGCGAGGGAGGTCGTTTTAATGACTCAATAGCAGTACCTTTTTTATTCAAATCTGATAAACATCTTGTCAAAATTAATAATCATTGTGTCAAATTTTTGAACCAAGTCCTGTCCAATATTTCCATAAACAGTTTCACTTTCTTTTATTTTTTCTTTTAACAAACTTATATCCTGAAGCTTAACTTGCTCTCCTTCAATACTTAAAGTGTAATCAATTTTGTACCCGTCAAATTCCTTTTTCCCGCCTGCACCTCCAAAACTGATTTTTTCAGGTTGATAATTTTTATCTATTTCCTTTTGATTCTCCTTATAAAATCTTTGATATAACAGGGTTTGGTCAGCACCTGTATCAAAGGTAAAATGTTTTTCGTTGATATAGATTAATGGAGTTAATCCTTTCATTGACATATTAGAACTTTCTGAAGATGCTGACTCTACAAGGGGAACGATAAAGTCGCCGTTTTGAGTTATCCTGATTTCCTTTAGCGCTTCAATCACAGGAAAACCTAATATACCATATATCTGATAATTAATTTGGGGGAAAGAAAGCGCTTCATCTGGTAAAACCAGAAAAACTACATTGAATAGATCAATATTTCCCATGGTTAACTTGCTACATACGGCTAGCTTTGCCAAAACTTTATCTCCTGTGATTGTACCGACTTTTATATCAACAGGAATTATTTTCATATTTAGTGTCTCTAAGAAAACTCTCAATTATTTAATTATCAGCCAGATATTGTT
>CAYNOQ010000020.1:0-19602 GCA_964398855.1 uncultured Mariniphaga sp.
AGGAATCTGAGTATAAAGAAATTCATTTCTTCCCTTAATGTCGATATTGAAGCTTTCTTCTATTTCTTCAATATTTTGTCCTTCAATTCTGATATGAACCTTTTCTCTCGAAGCAGTTGTTTTCTCAACAATATCCTGATTGAATTTGGGGAAACAATTCACAACGAAAGATTGTCCGGGCAAGAGGATTGGGATTTTTTCCAATCGGGTGTCTTCAATGTAATCCTGAATTTCAAAATAGACTTCCATGTTTTTAATGGTAGTACTTCCGTTGTTGGTAAGCAACATCTTGAACAATCCATATTTGCCGTCTAACGCTTCGGGGTTTGCATAAACTTTGTAAGCTGCCGGCATTATAAACGGGATGTGTTCAATTTTAACATCAATTATTGACTTGCTGAATAAACCAACGATACTTTGATTCATTAACAAGACTGCTCCGGCCAATATAAGCAGAACCGGAAATAATAATTTTTTCGGGTAATTTTTCTGTGAGCCCATAACATTTACTTTTTTTAGAAATAACTGAATTGAACTAAACTGCTGGATTAATTTGATTCATAAAATGCAACCTAATGTAACCCGTAACAAATTATGTATATGTATGTTCAATAGGCTATAAACATAATCTATGTTTGTCGCTAATTATCTTGTCTGTTCACGTTGATTATGTCTGTTATAATCATACCTTCTTGCTGCAAATTTTCCTTATTAACGCGCTGTTCTGAATATTAACAGATTGACTTCATTACTGCTCGTCTCATATCATCCTGCAACCACCAAAAGATTCCTCATTTCATTCGAATGAGGTTCTTTTGTAAATTGGGAGATAGTTTTTGGGCGGTGCAACCGCCCGAAAACCATCTAAATAATATAAAATGGGGAGTCATTTTTCGCTGCGCGAAAAATCTGTTAACTGCACATTCGCTTGCTTCACTTTGCGCCGTAAAAGTTTAATCCGGATAAGAATTCCTCCTTGTCCCCCGCTGACGTGGTTTTCTACAGACTGTTGTTTCCGAATTTTATTCCCAAAATCGTACTTTTTTAAAAACCAACGCAACCTTTTTGCTATATTTTCATCTATCCTTTTTAAATTAAAAATCATATATGAAATTTTCTCTGCTTTTTGCCTTGCTTTTCGGATTATCATCATTCGCTGCATTAGCTCAATCTTTCACCGTCAGCGGATATGTGCGTGATGCGCTAACGGGAGAAAGTCTCATCGGATGCAAATCACTATATCAGAATAGGAGCGGCATATATTCCCCACAACTTCAGACCGGAAATTATGGTACGGAAAGCTGCACGGTGTGGATATTGTGCCTGAACTTCCCGAATTAACCGAAGTGAAAGCTTCATGGATTGAAGATGAAACTTTGCAGGGAAGCTTTCTGCAAACCGAGATCACGATAAAAGACAATCCCGAAGAAAGAAATTATTACCGTGTAATCATCAAAAAAGAGCATAAGTGGGATTATTCATCACCTGAACCGATGTGGCAGCGTGTTGAAGTTTTTACCGACCGGGAAATCGTATTTAATAACATCACCGGGAATATTGAGTTGGGTGCGCCGGATTTTGGATATGATATTTTTTCGGATGATCTTTTTCAGGGGAAAACGTATAGTCTTAATCTCTATTTTCAGGATGATAAGTTTGATCATCAAAATGACAGAGATTCAAACCACAGACACCGTATTAAGGTGGAAATTCATGCACTTTCAGAAAATCTCTATAAATATCTGCGTTCGCTGGAAACAGCAATGAACAGTGATAATTTCAGCGAACATATAAAAATATTTACCAACATAAAAAACGGCTATGGTGTGCTGGGGACTTTTAGCAGCAGCGAAAAAATCATTGAAATCAAATAATTTAAAAAAGTTATGAAAACATTAAAAATCAGTCATTTTACAATTTTTGGAGTTTTATTTCTTATGCTGACAACCGGTTGTAAAAAAGATGAAATTAGCCTTCTGAGCGTTGATAAAGAAGAGATTGTCCTTTCGGATAAAAACAGTTCGGCTGCTTTGAAAATCACAACTGAAGGGGATTGGTACATAACAGCTCCGGGAATTGAGCCGGGATATGGTGCAATCTTTTTCATTGATTGGTATGAAGCGGACAAAACTTTTGGAGCGAATGACGCAACAGTAACTTTTTCCATAAAGGAAGATGCAGTTCCCGCCGGCAACAAAACCGATACGCTCACCATTATTGGCGAAAACAACAACGTTACAGTTTTGCTGAAATTTAATAAAGAGTGAAACTGTAAAATCGTAAAACGGCGAATTAGTATTTTTATAAATCTGCATTTTTACTTATTCCTGTTTGCACCGCAGACGTGGTTTTGTAAACTGTGCTTTGCTTTGCAAAAGCAAAAAACAGCAGATTTTGCCCTGCCGGGCAAGGAACAAAGCAAAGCTTTGCGCCAGTGGGGGGCAAATTGCTTGTATAAATTGTACGCAAGTTGTAATTTAGTGGCGTATAAAAAGAAGTTGTGTGCTATGCCAAAATAAAGTCCAAAGAAATTTAATCAAAAAAAAAAGAATTTATTACGTAGATTAGTGGATATGGATGATAAAGAACTTTATATAATTGCAGGTTGTAACGGGGCAGGAAAAACTACAGCTTCTTTTACTATTTTGCCTGAAATTTTGGGTTGTAAGGAATTTGTTAATGCAGATGAAATTGCAAAGGGTTTATCCCCTTTTCAACCCGAAAAGGTTTCTTTTGAAGCGGGTAGAATAATGTTAAATAGAATAAATGACCTGCTTTCCGAAAATCAAAGCTTTGCATTTGAAACAACGTTATCAACTAGAAGCTACAAAAATAAAATAGCAGAAGCAAAGCAAAGAGGATATCGTGTAACTCTTTTATTCTTTTGGCTTCAAAATATCGAATTAGCTAAAGAACGAGTCAAAACAAGAGTTTTAGAAGGCGGACATAATATTGAACCCGAAATTATTTCGAGAAGGTATATTAAAGGAATCAAGAATTTGTTTGACCTTTACCTGCCTATTGTTGACGGTGCTCTAATTTTTGACAATTCAGAAGGCCGACATGAGCTTTTGGCACACCAACAAATTGATGGCAGATTAAACATTATGAATCAGCAAAAACTTAATCTTTTAAAAAGTTACTATGACAACAATTGAAAAGCAAATTGAAGAAAAAAATAAAATCCTAAAAGGTCTTGAAGTAGTTTATCAAAAGTTGATTGACTTTAAAAAGACCAAGAATAGCAAACTCGTTATCATGCGTGACAAGAAGATTGTAAAGATAAATCCAGAATAAGAAGCACAGTTATACAACAAAAAAATTGGCAAAGCCTGTCCCGTTCATACGGGAAGTGGCAGAAACTCCTCCGGTTGCACATTTAAGTAAAATCAATCCCGAGGACTCGGGATGCTTCAGTTGAAGTTTTCGGTAAAGCCACCCTCGTCAATTTTCAAAACGTGTGCGCGGCATACTTTTCAGTTCTTAGTTCGACAATAATTTGAATATGAAAATAACTCCACAGGACTTCAAAGAAGCAATTGAATTAGCAGACTTTCAAGTTAAAATAGATAACATAGATGAGGGATATGTCAATGAGATTTCAGACGAGATATTCAATTTGTTGAGTGCTTTGAAACAATTTAGTGGACAAGTGCGACCGCATAACAACAGCTCCCCCGCTGACGCGGTTTTGCAAACCACTCTCCCGCAATTATCCCATTTCAGCCAGCTCTTTCTCCAATTCTTCGGTCAGCTCCATATTATGGAAAACGCTTTGAACGTCATCGTCTTCCTCAAACAGATCAACCATTTTCAGGATACTAAGCGCCTGTTCAACCGGAATTACTTCTGTATGATTAGGTATTCTTTCGAGTTCAGAGCTGGTGACTTCAAGCCCTAATTCTCTCAATTTATCAGAAGCTTTCCCAAAGTCCGTAAAAGCTGTATAAATGAAATAGGCATTTTCTTCTTCTTCAAAGGTCTCTGCTCCTGCTTCTATCATTTCCAGCTGTAATTCTTCCCAGTCCATGGTCATATTTTCTTTTAAAATGGTGAAAACTCCCATTCGGGTGAAAAGAAACTCCAGGGAACCATTGGTGCCTAAGCTTCCTCCATTTTTATTAAAAACAGATCTCACATTGCCAACGGTACGGTTCATATTATCGGTAGTACACTCCACAAAAATAGCAATTCCATGAGGTCCATAACCTTCAAAAGATACCTCTTCATAATTATTAGATTCTGCTCCTGTAGCTTTTTTAATTGCCCTTTCTATGTTGTCTTTGGGCATATTAATCCCGCGGGCATTCTGAATGGCGTTTCTCAAAGCAGGATTAGAGTCCGGATCACCATTTAAACCATTCTCTTTAATGGCAATGGTGATTTCTTTTAATACCCTTGAAAAGAGTTTACTTCTTTTTTTATCTTGTGCGCCTTTTCTGGCTTTAATATTTGACCATTTACTATGACCTGCCATAATCAATAAAAGTTAGTGAAAACATAAAGTTACGAAATTTACCAGTGAATAGAAAATTTGAAGATTATAAAATAAAATAAAATGCTTATCCGTATGTTTTCCTCTAATTGGAAGATTTCCGCCCGTTGGGCGAGAATGACGACGTTGTGCCGGGCAAGGCACAAAGCAAAGCTTTGCACCAGCGAGGGCAAATTACTTGTTTATTATTGGCGCAAGTTGTAATTTAGTGGCGTATAAAAAGAAGTTATCGGCCATTTTATAAGAACCTGCATAAATGAAAGAATTTGAACTTAAAGCGATAAAAGCCACACAAAAAATTGGAAACGAAAATTTGACTTTTAATGATAAAACTGTAGGTTACTCTTTGCTAGAATTTTGGCAATGGAGCGTTTCTGATATTTTGAGTAATGCAACTCGTGGAAGATTTGCAGAATTTATTGTTGGAACTGTTGTTGGAATAGACCCCAAAAATCTACGTGACGAATGGGATGCCTATGATGTTACTTCAGAAGAAGGAATAAAAATTGAGGTAAAATCTGCGGCTTATGTTCAAAGTTGGGCTCAAAAACAATACTCAAAAATTTCATTTTCAATAAGAACCGCAAAATTTTGGGACGCTGATAATGGAATGTCACGAGGAGAAGCAAAAAGACATGCAGATGTGTATGTTTTTTGTCTTCTAAATCACAAAGATCAAGAAACAATAAATCCTCTAAAAATGGAACAATGGGAATTTTTTGTTCTTCCAACTTGCATAATTGACAATTATCAACGAAGCCAAAGTTCCATTACTTTGAATTCTCTTACCAAACTGACTGAATCTGTAAAATACAACGAATTAAAAGAAAAAATAGTAAATTGTAATATACAACAATGTGAATATAAGAAAAACGGCAGATATAAAGGAAGGATTGCGGCGAAAAATTATCCATACCGATAATCTGATGAGTGTTTTACTTGATTTTTCCGGTGGTCCGTGGGAAAAGCCCGATCCGCCTCATTCTCACCCTCATGAGCAGACCTCGTACATTGCACAGGGGGAAATCATTTTTTATTGTGAAGATGAACCGGAGCAGCATCTGAAAGCAGGTGATATGTTTGCCGTTGCGCCGGATAAAAAACACACTATAAAGCTGTTATCCCAAACAGCCCGCCTTATCGACAACTTCACGCCTCTAAGAGAAGATTTTCTGAAACAGGAAAGCTAAAACGTGTAAGTCAGCATAACTCCTTTTTGATTACCCAGCCGAAAAGGGAAAATATCAAATCGTTTCAGGTGTTCATTGTCCCATTTATACTGGTGGGTGAGATAAATCAGCTCTGTGGAGAGAATACCGATTCCGGCTCCGGCAACCACATCGGAAATCCAGTGGGCGCTTTTGGTCAGGCGCAGGAAACCAACTGCCGCAGCTGTTGAATAGGCGCCGATGCTGTACCACGGGCTTAGTTCGCCGTATTCCCTGTGCATAAAATGGGCAAATGCAAATGCTTTGGATGTATGCCCGGAAGGAAAAGAGTGCCTCTCTCCGTTTGGACGATACTCGTTTACGCGTTTTTTTAGCTGATAGGTGATAAAATCATCCAACAGAAAACTCTTTACGGCGATGGCTGTTTTGTTGCCGAAATTGTTTTTTCCCTGAACGCCCGCAGCAAAAAGAATATAGCTGGCTGCTAACGGTGCAAACTGTATATAATTGTCTGGTTTACCGTGGTAAGCAAGGTTCTTTTCAAAAAAAACATTCACATTTTCTTTGATATTATCCGAAAAATGGAGGAGAACACCGCCGGCGATAAGTGTTACTGGCGTTAGCCACGGTTTAATTCCCTTTTTTTCATCGGGATACCTGAAACTTAACCGGTGTCGTTCTGTCGAATCGCCTGAAAATGAGAGCTTATGCGAAACACTTTGCCGAAGGATAAAGTGGTTTGCATTATCAATAGTATTTCTTTCTGAAAATGGGATTATCGCTTCACTTGAAATTGTAAAAGCGAACAAAAAGAGCATCAAACCGAATATGTGCCGGATGAGTTGCATGTTGCACTACCCTGAAAAACTTTTGATAAATTGTATCGAAAGGCGGTTGAACAAATCCGGCTGGTCCAGATTGCACACATGCCCGCTGTTGCTAATTACTTCAAGTCGGGAATTGAAATGTTTTTTCACTAACTCGGAAACCATCGGCAGAAACATGTGGTCGTGTTCACCCATCAGATAGAGCACCGGCGCCGAAGCTTCCTTTATCAGAAACTCCTGGAGATTGTGCCTGATCTCATTTGACATGCGCAGCCACTTTTTGAACTCCCTTTCGCCCAACTGAATAGCTTCCCGAATAAAAAGTTTGCGCGATTGCGCATGTTTTTTTGAAGGAATAAGAATCCACGCATTCAGCTTGTAGAGCCACATATAGGGAAGAATGGAGTTGAGCAGTTTCGCGAGTGTGACCAACACGTTTATTTTTTTGCTGAACTGCACCACGGCGCCGCCTAAAATGATGGATGCCGCCCTGCCCGGAGCAAGCTTGTCGATGGCGCGAATGATAATGCAACCCAATGAAATTCCTATAAAATGAGCTTCACGGATACTCAGATGATCCATGATTTTTACAACATCTAACGCAATTTCATCAAATTTGTACATCTCCTCTTCCGAGTAGTGGGTTTTGGATTTTCCATGCCCGCGCAGGTCAACAAGAAGCACATTAAAGTGTTTCTTGAAATCACGCAGTTGCCTGAACCATACCACGTTGCTGCCTCCTGCACCGTGTATGAAAACAACCCACGCCTTCGATGTTTTATGTTTGAATATCTTGTGATAAAGCATTGCCCCAAAGATACATTATAATCTCTGTTAACAATTACAACTTAGTTGAATCGTTCGATTTCTTAATCTTTCAGGGAACAAGAATTACCTTGTTTAATCCGGGTTCTTTGTCGTAGAGTCTTTTAAACCACTGTGCGCCTTCAGATAAAGGAACAATTGCAGAGATCAGCGGTCTCACTTCCACTTTCCCTTCAGACAGAAGGTCTAATGCCAGTTCATATTCGCCGTTGATGGCGCAACTTCCCTGAACAGTAATCTCTTTTGTAACAACCTGTTGCAGAGGAAATTGAATTTGCGGTGATAAGTTGCCAACTAAAACAACAGTTCCCCCTTTTCGGGTATGGTCAATACAGGTTTTCACCGAATCGGAAACTCCCACCACTTCAAAGGAAATGTCTGCTCCGCGATTTTTGGTGAGTTGTAAAATGCTTTTTGTCAGATTTGTATCATCAGCCCTAAAGGTGTAGTCTGCGCCAAATTTTTGAGCAATCTTTAATTTCTCATCATCAATATCTATTGCAATAACCGGACTTGCACCAAATAGCGACAGCAATTGCACGATAAAACTTCCAACCATTCCGGTTCCTGTAACCATAGCGCTGCTGCCTGGTTTCAATCCCGACACGCTGATAGCATGAGCAGCCACTGCAACCGGCTCAACCATTGCCGCTTCTTCAAAAGAGACATTTTCGGGAATTGCATACAAAATATGCTGCGGTATGGCTATTTTTTCTGCAAAAGCGCCATGTCGGCGGTATTCTCCCGGCGAAACTCCCAAAACCTGCCGGTTGTCGCTCAGATTATACCGCCCTTTTAAAGTGAACCAGTCATTTAGCGGATAAACCGTAGAATCAAAAGTTACCCGGTCGCCGGGTTTCCAGCCGGCAACTTCGCTGCCGGTTTCCAAAATGATGCCCGAAGCTTCATGCCCCATGATGAGCGGTGGCTTGCGCCTTCCGGTGCTGCCGTCCATACCGTGAATATCGCTTCCGCAAATTCCACAGGCTTTCACTTCAACTAATACTTCATCCGGAGAAATGACCGGAACGGAAAAATCCCGGTAGTTCAACTGATTATATGCATCAAGTACAAGCGCTTTCATTTTTGAAGTTATTTATTCTGCCGGAAAATAGTGAAGCAAGCTGTCGGTTTTTGTCTTTTTTTCGGTAAAACCCTGCGAAATATACGAGTCGCGAAGCGACTCAATCAATCGCTTGATAAATAGCCGGTCTTCTTTTGGCTCGGTGTATTTTTCGAAAGGTGCATATTCGTTTTTTTTGAGATAAAACTCAACTTCCCTGCGGCTTGCCACCGAACCTTTGTTGGAAGGATTGATATAAAACAGCACTTTTTTACCGGAAATTTTATCATCCGCATCCGGTGTAAAATTCCTGTCAATAATGGCAACCAAAGGATTTTTGGGAAAATCGGTGAGCTGAGCCGGCAATCCAAGTCTGCGCGCAAGAATTGTATATAACAGGCTGATTGATACCGGATTTCCTCTTTTTGTTTCCAGAATCTGATTGATATAGCAGTTTTGCGGCGATTTGGGATGGGCAAGATTTACCGAAAAATCATGCACACCATACAGAAAATGATTCAGAATAGTTGCTTTTTCAAGCATGGTCAGGGAGTTGTTTAATTCAAGCCAGACCGCCCTGTCGATTTTTTCAATTTTTTGAAGAACCAGGGCTCTGTTCAAATCGGGATACTGAAATCTGTCGATTATCAGGAAGCCTTCCAAAAGATCACTGCTGCCGGAATCGATCCATTTTTTCAACTGTGCCTCAGTCTCTTTAAACTGTACATCCTGAATGAGATTTTCAATGCGCTCCTGAAAGAATTCGTCAAAACTTTGTTCCCACTCTGCCTCAAGTATCGGAACAATATCTGTTTTTGTTTTCAATAATTCACTCTTCACTGTATTGAAAACCAGATGGTCAGGGTCATCCAGCAAGTTTATGAGCGCTTTTAACCTGCTTGCTTTCATATTTTACTGTATTAGGTGATCCAGAACAATTTGTATCAGTTTTTCCATTTCAGGACGGTAGTTTTCATTTGCTTGTCCCAGAATTCTGTTGGCAATAATCAGACAAACGGCAAGTGCTTCGTGCCCCATCATTTTGGAAAGACCATAAATTGCAGAGCTTTCCATTTCAAAATTTGAGATTTTAAAGTCCTGAAACTGAAAATCTTCAATTTTGCTGTTCAATTCCGGCATGGAGAGCGGAAGTCGCAAAACGCGACCTTGCGGACCGTAAAATCCGGGAGCAGAAATGGTTACGCCATTGATAAAATCAGGAGTATTGAATTTTTGCAGCAAATTTTGCGACGCATCGACCACATACAGTTCCGGCAGTGATTTTTTCCAGCCGGTGAATTTTTTAAATGCTTCTTCAAATTTCAGGTCGCAATGTGCTTCGCGGTTTGCATAAAAGTTGAGCATTCCGTCAAATCCGATAGATTTTTGCGAAACCACGTAAGCGTTTAAGGAAATGTTTTCCTGCAATCCGCCGGAAGTGCCGATTCGCACAAATTGCAATGATTTTTTCTCCTTTTTAATAACCCGCTTTTCAAGGTCAATATTTGCAAGCGCATCCAGTTCATTCAGCACAATGTCGATGTTGTCGGTGCCAATTCCGGTGGAAATCACTGTGATCTTTCTCTTTTTGTACCAGCCGGTTGCCGTTTTAAATTCACGATTTTCAGCTTCAAAAATTATGGTATCGAAGAAAGATGCAACCGTATTCACCCGATCCTGATCACCAACCAAAATGATTTGGTCGGCTATGTTTTCGGGCTTCAGGTGCAGGTGAAAAATTGTGCCGTCACTGTTCAGAATAAGTTCAGAATCCTGTATCATTTTATCATCTTTTGCAGCGAAACTATTCAAAATTAGGTTTATAGCCAACTAATTGTATGAAAACATATAAACAGCGGGGAGTGAATTCTCTGTTGTTGAAACGAATTTGTTAATAACTTGAATTTTAGATTAGTGGAATTTATTTAAAAATGTAGCTCTGTTTTATTCACAGGATATTCCGAAATCATCCTTTGAATAGGAATTTTCAAAGAATCTGTTATATTTGTCATTGTTATTGACACTCTTTGAAAGCTGTGAATTACAGCTTGTTACATTAATTTTAGTAATTATTTATGAGAAATAATAAATTGAGATTTACAAAATAAGGCTTTGAGTTTTTTAGGATATAATTCTTTTATGATTCTGTATAATTAATGAATATAAATAAATCAAATATTGACACTGAAAAGATAATTAATCACTGGAGTGAAATGTCTGATGACGATTTCAAAACAATGATGGTTTTGTATGATTCAAAATCATATCCATGGTCATTATTTTTAGGACACATTTCAATTGAAAAATTATTAAAAGCTTTGTATGTTAAACAATTTCAAGAACATGCTCCTTTTACACATAATCTGTTTAGGTTAGGTGAGTTAATCGGTTTGGAAATGACAAACGAATTTGCTGATTGGCTGGATGAGATTACCTTGTTTAATTTGAATGCCAGATATGATAGTTTCAAAAGAGAATTTTACAAATTGTGTACACCGGAATACACTTTGGGATGGATTGAAAAAATAATAATCATCAGAAAATGGATAAAAGAGATGCTTTAGAGATTGCACAAGAATATGCTATTGAAGTAAAGTCAAAGTACGATTATGTGAAAATCTTCCTTTTTGGTTCTTATGCAAAAGGCAATTTTAATAAAGACAGTGATATTGATATTGCCATTGTGTTAAAAGATTTCTCCAATCTTGTTGATATTCAGTTGGATTTAATGCGCCTGAGAAGAAATATTGATAGCAGGATTGAGCCTCATCCATTCAGGGAAAAAGATTTTAATATTTCCGATCCAATTGTTAATGAAATTATTAAGTACGGTAAGGTTCTTTCAGTGTAAAATCATCTGCTTTTTTAAAACCCTCTCTTATTAAACAAAATATATCCGAAATTCAGTGTCAGATACAATCTGGTGTTGGGCTTTTCGTAATAGTTAAGCATGATGCTTGCCGGTCCGGCACCGGTATTGTAAACCAGTGCGGCAAGTCCCTGAAGGTAGTAGTTAGTAAAAAAATCCTCACTTTTGAAAGCGGTAAAATCCATGTTGGACAGTTCTTCTTTTATGGGAACAAAACCGTGTGCTTCCAACCTGAAATGGAGCGACTGGTTGAAATTCACAATCGCTTTTATGCCGCCTGCCAAAAAATTGTTTGAATGAAAATTCTCAATAAACAGCGACTGGCTGTGGGGAGTCGGGTAGTAGCCCGGCGCAGTAAGTTTCGTGGAGCGGTAGTTCCTGAGCACTCCCTTATTGCTGAAAACTACCTCTGCCTGAGTGCCTAACGTGAAAGTCCTGGAAATTTTATTGTACCTGACTGTGCTTCCGCGAATTAAGAAATAGTTGTGTTTCTGATTTGACCTGTAACTCGCTGAAGATGTGGTTCCCGGCTTATTGGTTTCAGTTCCGGTAATATATTTTACATTCACTGAATAGGACGCTCCTTCAGTGGAAAATTGTTTAAAGTTCAGTGAATTGTTCTCTATTCCAACCTGACCGATAAATGCGCTGAAAGATGTTTTGTCGGGAAGGTCTTCTTTTTTGAAAATGTCGGTTTGGTAATACTGATCATTTGAAGTAGAAAATGCAACTCCTGAAAAGAGTTTGGAGTGAAGCCCAAGCGGTATTCCAGCCTCCGTGCGCAGATTATATTCATTTTGAATGATATATGGCGGACGCACATCTTCAAAAAACAGCTCAGAGCTGGATGAGAAAAAATCCCAGCGGTTGAAGGTTGAATAGCCGGACAAATAAAACGGGAGCGAACTTGGAAAATCGATTCTGCCGCCGGCTAAAAAAGAGCTGTAAAATCTACCGAAATAGATATTGGAATTTAGCGAATAAGCACGCCCTTTGTAACTTCGGTAATCAAAACTGCCGAACCCCTGATTGATGGGTTTGGTGGAAATATTCCCGCCAATGTTTACGCGCAGCTTTTCTTCGGGTGTCACTTTCAAGTGCAGATCAAAATAGCCTGATTCCGGATTGTAGTGTGCAACCGGACGGATGGATTTCAGGTGCTCATCGGCAATGAGCTTAAAATAGTCTGTTTTCAGGGAAGTCAGGGAAACTATATTGAATTTGTGTTTAATCGACTGAATGATAAATTTTCGTTGAAGTGCATCCATAACCCCCTCAACCTGAATATTCTGAAAATAAAGCTCCGGTTTTTTCGATTTAAATTCATTTCTCTTTTTTGTTATTTGCTCCGGTTCAACCCTTCGGGTTATTCGGATTTTGATGCTGTCAATCATTTTTTCGGCAGTTTTTTCCCCTTCTGCGGCTATATAGTCGTATTTGTGAAAATCGAGTAACCCAACCGAAGAGAGGTCAGTCTCAAGCAAAATACCCTTTTCGGGAGATATTTCGTAAAGGGTTGGTCTCATCACCATGTTGGTGATTTGCGCCATCACATTATCCGAAGATGGCGCTTCAAGGTCTCCGGCAACCTTATGTCCGATGATGATGTCGGGATTGTAGATACTCTCCATCAGATCTTGCGGAAAATTATTCACCATGCCCCCGTCAAAAAGCAGTTTGTCGTCAATTTTTATGGGCTTAAAGTAGAGCGGAAAGGTCATTGACGCCCGAATCGCTTCACCCAGGTCTCCGTTTTGCAAAACTACAGGCTGATTGGAATAGACATCGGTGGCAACACAAAAGAACGGAACCATTAAGCTGTCGAACCGGTTTGAACACGCCGCATTTGTGGGCGCAAAAAGCTCCATAAATGCAAAATCCATCTGCTCTTCAGGGATGATATTGGTTGGCGGAAGCAAAGCAAGCCTGTCGCGCCTCCTTTCAATGCGCAGCTCTAACCAGGAAGGCTCCGGCTCTGGTTTCACAAAATAGTAGCGATACTCTTTCTGAATGCGTCCGGTTGACCAGAAATAAAAATCATCCGAACGGAAAAGCTGCTCCATTTCATCAGGGGAAAAACCTGCTGCGTAAAGCCCGCCAACGATGGCGCCAATTGATGTTCCGGCAATGTAGTCGATAGGAATGCCGTTTTTTTCAAGCACACGGATAATTTCGATATGTGCAATGCCCTTGGCGCCGCCACCGCTGAGCACCAGTCCGACCGACTGGGCGTTTGCAGCTGAAAAAAACATTAAAGATAAAGTAAAGATTACCAGTCTTTTTAGCATTGCTTATAAATTGTTTTCGGTATTTTCTGAACAAAACAAATTTATAAAAATTTGAGCGAAAAATAAACCGCTTCGTATAAATATTGGAATTTATTTACGCAAAGGAAAGAAAAGGTATCAGGAAAACTTTATCCCGATTCAACCTTGCTGTGCAGGCTTTTAAATCCTTCACCCAAAATTTCGTTAGCATTCATTACTGTAATGAAAGCATCGGGATCAACAGTGCTTATAAATTCCTGTAAAATTGCAACTTCGCGCCGACTTACCACCGTATAAACAATCTGTTTCTCTTCGCCGGTGAACATTCCGGTTCCGTGCAGATAAGTGCCGCCACGCTCTAAATCAATCAGAATTTTATCTTTAATCTGTTGGTGTTCTTTGGAGACAATCAGCAGCGCCTTGTTGTAATCCGCACCTTCCAGAATTGTATCAATAACATGCCCGGTGATGTAAATAACAACCCATGAATAGAGCGGAATATGCCAGTCTTTGAATGCTATGAGACCTAAAAGTACGATGCAAGAATCTACGTAAATCATCAGTTTTCCCAATTGCATTTTGCTGTATTTAGCAATAATCATGGCTATGATGTCGGAACCGCCCGAAGTTGCCCTTGATTTGAAAATCAGCCCCAGACCAACACCAATCAAAACTCCGGCAAATAGGCTGGAGAGCAGAACATCGTCCACCAGAGGAGCATTCCCAACCGGACGGAGCCATGTGATTCCGTCAATAAATACGGAAGTCAGCACAAACCCAACAACGGTTTTCACGCCAAAACGGGGACCTAAAATTTTTATTCCTGCAAGGGTGAGCGGAATGTTGATGACTAATCCGAACAAACCCACAGGAAATCCGTCGGGCCAGAATGAAAACCATCCTGCAGTGAGATAGTGCACAACAATGGCAATACCGTAAACACCGCCGGGAACAATCCTGTGCGGTGTAACAAAATAAACGAATCCTGCTGCAAGAATAAACGACCCGATGAGAATTAACAGATAATCAGTGAACCACTTTTTGTTCAGTGTGACTTTGGTTTTTGAAAATGTCATAGTTTTGAAATTTCATGATTACGATTACTCCAAAAGAGCTTTTTTTTACAAAAATATAAAGATTTGCCTGTCGTTATACACACAAAGCCTCACCAAAAGTTTTTAGGGGTAAATCATCAGTTCTTTACGATACTTTATTAACGGATGATTTGGTGATATTTAGGTAATTTTATTTTTAAACGCTGATTCGTGTTTTTACTTGTCAATTCTTCAACGGAGTTACAGAAGACGGAAAACTTTCCGTCAGATTCCAGAGGCTTTTGTTCGGTTGCCCATAATCATTTATCCATGAACTTGGCTGATGGATTCGTTTAAACCCTCTTAGTTTATAAACACTATACTGATAAATCCAGACGTTACCCATCTATTGGTTTGCGGCATCCAGAAATTCATTCCCCACGGACGGGCACAATAGCCGGATAGGTGTTTCCGTTGCTGAGAGTGAATTCCGAATCGGAGCCCATCAGCAGATTGACCAGTTCAACAGGATTTGTGAAAAAGCTATCTTTTTCAAGTTGTGAGCCACTCATAATCAGCAGGAAAACAGAAATAAAAAAGAGGGCGCGTTTCATTTTTTTTAAATTTCAGTAGAAGTCAATTTGCTTTCCGAAATCGCTGAAAATTCTCTTCTTTTCAGCTGCCACTTCAATCAGGTCGATGGTCTCTTCATCTTCAAAAGAAGCCCGGTTAATGCAAATATCAAACGTGTCTTTGTCCGGAGAGTCTTTTCGCAATGCCTTCCGGAATGTTCGTCTCTCCTTTTCTAACTTGTCAATATAAAGAATGGCATCTTCCCTGTTCAGACGGTCATTTTCCATAATGGTTTTTATCCGGTATTCAAGGGGGGCAATCAACCGCAGATGAAGCGCAAATTCAATGTCGGATGCAATGATATTTGCAGCTCTGCCAACAATAATGCAGAACCCTTCTTCGGCAAACGACCGGATAACTTCATTCACCGTCTTGATTACTTTTCGCTCGCTTTTGAATTTTTTAGTGCCAAAAGCATTCAGAATATCATTTAAAGTGTAACTCTCCTGATGTCTGAAAACACGGATGACATGTTCCGGATGTAAATCAAGGTCTCTGGCGCTTTGGTAAAAAATTTCCTTGCTTAAAACCCGCCAGCTCGGTCCAAGATGCCTTTGATTAAGTCTTTCTGCAATTTTGTTGGCAAGGTTTTCCGCATTGCAGCCTGCCTGGCGCGAAATAGTTATTAACGGTCCGGGGTGCCCCTTTTTTTCGGGAAATATTGGCTCAACTCCCATGCGCTTTGTCAGATATTCTAATAGTGCATTGCTCATTATGATTGCTTTTTACTAAATTACGTGTTTTTGTTGTAAATATATAACAAGTGATAACTATTTTTGTCATGTTCCTAAAATTTATTCGGAAAGAAAGCCAAACTGCATAAAATGGTTCTGCTGATTCCAAATATCATATTTTTACATTCATTCTTTAAAAAGGCAGTTAAGCCTGCTCAATTTCTTTCTTTTAACTCACTTTGATTTTTGAAGTTTTGATTTTCAGACTTTTGTCGGTGCGCCTGATTTTAATATTCAGATAAGCAAACAAAATTGTCATCAGCGGACTGATCAGATTAAAGAAAGCCCAGGGAGCGTAGGCAAAGGCACTTACACCCAACACCTTAGATTGTGTTGCGCCGCATGTATTCCAGGGAATTAGCGCCGACGTCATGGTTCCGCTGTCTTCGAGCGTTCGGCTCAGCACTTCGGGTGCCAGACCTTTTTCCTGAAACGTTTTTCTGAACATTCTTCCGGGAACAACAATGGAAATATACTGGTCCGAAGCGGTTGCATTAAAAAAGATGCAGGTCACCACCGTTGAGGCAACTAAACCGCCGGTGCTTCTGGCATATTTCACAATGGAATGGCTGATTTTACGAAGCAAACCCGCTGCTTCCATGGTGCCGCCAAAAATCATTGCAGCAAGGATAAGCCATACGGTATCTAACATTCCCCGCATTCCCGAAGTGCTGAAAAGATTGCTGACACTTACATCCGTTGTGGTCAGGGAAACATCGCCAAACATGGCTTGCATGACTGAAATATAGGAAGAACGCAAATAACTTTCACCGCTACCTGCTACCTCTTTTATGATTTCCGGCTGAAAAATAATTGCAAAAATTCCGCCTAACAGTGTTCCTGCCAGTAAGGCAGGCAGTGGCTGAACCCTAAGTGCGATAATGGTCAGCAGCGCAACGGGAACAAGAAACAGAACCGGAGTTGTGTTGAATGTTGTTTCAATGGCTGATTTCACATTTTCCACATTGGCTGAAATACCGGAGTGCCTGCCGCTGAACCCGATTACAAGAAAAATAATCAGGGTGATTGTAAGCGATGGTACTGTTGTTAAAAGCATATAGCGGATATGCCTGAAAAGATCGACTTCTGCCATGGCAGAAGCAAGGTTTGTAGTGTCGCTCAACGGTGAAATCTTGTCGCCGAAATAGGCTCCGCTGATGATTGCTCCGGCAACAACCGCATCATTTATTCCCAGGGTTTTTCCAATTCCCAACAACGCAATGCCGATGGTTGCAACGGTTGACCATGAGCTGCCGGTGGAAACGCTCACAATGGAGCAGACGACCACCGCCGTAAACAGAAACATTTTTGGCGTAATTATGTCAAGTCCGTAATAGATCATTGCCGGAACAACTCCACTTAGCATCCATGTGCCTGCAAGCGAACCGATTAACAGCAGAATTAAAATAGATGGCATTGCAGATGAAATGGTTGCCACAATCTTTTTTCTGATTTTTTCCCAGGATAATCCTAACCTGATAGAAATAACCCCTGCAAGCGCGGCAGAAAGTATGAGCGCAATCTGATTTGAGCCTTCCAGCGTGTTTTCAAAAAGGAAAACATTGGACGTTAAAAGAACAATCAGTAACAACAGGGGTAAAAGGGCTACTAACAGACTTGCTTCGCGCTTCATTAGGATATTTATAGAATTAAACTGCCAAACTTATGGTTTTTGCTGAAAACTTTGTATGATTTTGTGAATTTTTACTGAAATAGAACCTCGGAAACCAAATATTGTTTTTCAGATAATTAAATGTCTCTATATTCGTTTTGGCTAATAGTTAATTGATTGTATGGAAAAAATTTGGCTCAAAATAATATTCGTTTTTATCCTGTTGAATTTCTGTTTTCTGCCGGTTTCTGCCCAGCGAAGCAACGGGTTAACCGTTTCAGGCGCAGTAACAGTGCAGGAAGGTGTTGTTGACGGTGCAATTATTGAAATGTACCGCGACGGCAGGCGCCTTGACAATTACGGCATCGGACCCGATGGTAACTATAAAGTTGAATTGAATTATAACCATGAGTTTGTGCTGATTTTCAGCTGTCCGGGAAACTTTCCCCAAAAAATTGTGGTGGACACCAAAGTTCCACGACAAGTGCTTCAGGCTAATCCGCTTTTCCCGCCTTTCCCGGTAAATATCAGATTGTTTACAGAAATTCCGGGCATTGAACGCACTTTCTCTGAAAATACGGTGATGAAGCTTTACTATAGCGAACAGGTGGACAATTTTATTTCTGACCTGTACTATAACGATGCGCAGATAAAACACCTAATTGATCAGGCGATACTCCAGTCGCAGCTCATCAGCAGGGAAGCCGACTACCTGGCGGGACTGACAAAGGCTGAGCTTGCAGAACTCCGCAGAGAATATGACCAGTTAATTAAGGAAGCCGAGAACGAATATAAAAAGGAGGAGTTTCTCAAGGCACTTGATGGTTATCAGGCTGCCAGCAAGGTCTTTCCCAAAGAACAATATCCAAAGGATCGCATTGCAGAAATCAATGATTTGTTAGGATTGCTGATGGTTGCCGATGAAATGAGACAGGCGCTTGCAGCAAGATTAAACGAGCTGATTAAGCAGGCTGATGAGCTTTTTTCTTCAAGAAAATATCAGGAAGCACGAAATGCATATAACCGGGCGCTTTCGGTTGATGCAAACAATCGCCATGCTCAGCAGAGAATTGAGGAAATTGCTGCAATTTTGAAGCAGCAGCAAGCTGAGCAGGAGTATGCGGGACTGATAAAAAAAGCGGATAATTCGTTTAGGGAGTTACTCTATGTAGATGCGCAAAACACCTATCGCGAAGCTTTGAAACTAAAAGAAAATGAGCCTTATCCCAAACAAAGAATTGAGGAAATTGATAAAATATTAGCTCAGCAGTCGCAAAATGCAGAGAGACTCAAAGGATACGATCAGGCAATTTTTCAGGCGGAAGTTAACTTTGAAAAACAGATGTATGAAAAGTCAATCTCTTTTTTTGAAAGTGCGCTTAATCATAAGCCGAATGATGAACTGGCAACCCGGAGAATTGAGGAAATCAGGGAATTAATGAATAACCTGGCTAATCGCTCAATGTTTGACAAACTGATTAAATCTGCCGACCGTGCTTTTCAGCGGAAGCAATACCCGGAAGCATTGGCTGATTATGAACAGGCTGCTGATTTGCTGCCAAAAGAGGAATATCCGCAAAGTCAGATTGCAAAAATAAATTCGATTTTTGCTGAAGAAGAACGATTGGCAGCCGAAGCAGAAGCGGCCGAACAGGCACGCCTAACTGCTTTGCAGGCAGAGCAGGATCGGCAATATTTCCGTGCAGTTTCCCGTGGCGACAGTCTTTTTACGATTACCGATTACAATAATTCACGAACTGCTTATGAATCGGCTTTGAAAGTGAAACCGGAAGAAACCTATCCTCAACAACGTATTAATGAGATAAAGGACATTTTAGCGCAGCTTTTATCCGCGCAGCAAGCTTATGATGCCGCCATTTCCCGCGCCGACCGTGAATTGGGCAGGGAAGCATTTGCCGAGGCAAAATCGGGCTATACCGAGGCACAGCAGGCAAAACCTGATGAAGTTTATCCGACAGAGCAGATTGCAAAAATCGACAGTATTGTGGAAGCCCGTGCACGATTGGCAGCCGAAGCAGAAGCGGCCGAACAGGCACGCCTAACTGCTTTGCAG
>CAYNOQ010000020.1:19702-36412 GCA_964398855.1 uncultured Mariniphaga sp.
TTTTACGATTACCGATTACAATAATTCACGAACTGCTTATGAATCGGCTTTGAAAATTAAGCCCGATGAGACTTATCCTCAACAACGTATTAATGAAATTGCTGCGATTTTCCTTGAACGTGAGCGTTTGCAAGATGAATATCAAACCGCCATTAAACTTGCAGACGGACAATTTAAAAACCAGGATTACGGCACTGCCAAAACAAATTATGAAAAAGCTCTGGAAATTAAACCTGATGAAACCTATCCCAAAACTCAGATTACCGAATCTGAGCGATTAATGGCAATGCAGGAGCTGGATGAAAATTACCGGGAAACTGTTTTGCTTGCCGATAAGTTTTTTAGAGAAGAGTCATGGGACGATGCAAAATCTGAGTATGAAAAAGCCTTAGGCATCAAGTCAGCTGAGAATTATCCCAAAAGTCAGCTGGTAAAAATTGAAAATATGATTCGCCAGCAGCAGGAGCGCATTTTGGCAGAGCAGCGTGCTGCCGGGGATATGGAAAAACGAATGGCTGAAATTGAAAAGCGTCAGCAGCAAATCAACGAGTGGCAGGAGATGAGCGAAGCATCACTGAATATGCTTTACGGTGAATATATTGTGTTAGCCGACGGTTTTTTTGATAATAAACGTTATAATGTGTCCCGTGCATGGTACTATAAAGCATGGGATATAAAACCACGGGAAACTTATCCGCCTAAGCGAATAGATGAAATTAACAGGCTTGTGAGAAGTCTGCTTCTCAATCAGCGCGATCGTGATTATCAGGGGTTTGTGGACCTTGCTGACTCCACTTTTCGCAACAATCAGCTTGCCGTGGCTCGCGGGTGGTACAACAGGGCGCTGACCATCAAGCCGAATGAAACTTACCCGAAAGAGCAGTTGCAGAATATTTCAGGGCTGATTGAAGAGCAACTTGCCGCCCGCTCCGGCGAGCAGTTTAACGCACTTAAACAGAATGCAGCCGAAGCCATGGAAAACAAGAGCTATACAGTCGCCCGTTTTTGGTATAAAAAAGCTTTGACCCTGAGACCTGACGATAAAGAAGTGCAGGAAGGGTTGTCAAAAATAGAGGAAGAACTGAGATAGCAGTTTAAACTTCCCGGGTGAAAGCATCCCGGATCAATTCCAGACTTTTTGGTACGGCTGTCATGGGATCTTCGTTTCCTTCAAACTCAATGGAGACATATCCGCGGTAGTTGACTTTTTTGAAAATTTCGGCAACCTTCGGATAGTCAATGTCAAGCGTGTACCATTTGCCCCCACCATAGTAGGTTTTTGCCTGCACCAGAAATGTTTGCGGAGCCATCATTTCCAGCTGTTCGTATTGGTTTTCAAGGAAATTTCCGGTGTCGGAAGTGATTTGCAACCATGGTGAATCTATACCGTTGACAATGCGCAAAACGCCTTCGGCAGTTCGCCCTAACCCCCAGTGATTCTCGAGTCCCAAAACAACTCCGCATTTCTCAGCAGTAGGAATACATTTTTCAATGGCATCAATCACCCATTTGAAACCTTCATCTTCGGTGTAGCCTTCCAAAACAGGCTCAATTCCCTTGTTTTCCATCAGCTCGTCAAATGAACCGCTGGTACCCCAACGTCCGGTATTGAGCCGCATGGTAGGTATTCCCAGCTGATATGCCAGTTCAATCTGATGAATGGTTTTATCCACTTCTGCCTGTCGTTTTTCCGAATCCGGAAAAACAAAACCCTGATGGGTAGAAAAACCCATAATGTCAAGTCCGGCATGAAATGCCTGGCGTTTAAGTTTTTGCAGATAGCTGTTTTCTTCCGACTGCATTTGCATCAATAAAAACTCTATGCCGTCAAAACCCATTTCGGCTGCTTTTTCAATGCAATCTTCAATGGGTGCGTTCTCTTTTGGACCATTAAACTGCCAGAAGGAATAAGTGGAAACTCCGACAGGATTTCTCCGGAAATTTTTCTTTTGAGATTCGCTCTTTTCCTGAGGTGTGGTGCAGGATGAGATTAGTCCCGAGCCTGCCAAAACCAGCGATGTGTTTCGGATAAAATTTCTGCGATTTGTTTTTTCTGTCATTGCAATATGGTTTAAAATTTAATTTTGACAATAAAGTTAAACATATTATTTGAAAAGAGAAACAATGGGAAACCTTTTCAGTAAGTGCCGCCAACAGCACTGTGCGCTACACCAAATTGATTTTAAAGGAGTCAGGTTTGTAAAATTATGGAGTCAGGTTGCTTATTTTTTCGCTAATTTGCTCCAGAACGGTTCTGTCATTGTAACCACTACAGTGTCCCGTCATCGGAGAAAACACGATAACTGCATCCGATTTTGGATTTTCCATTTCCCGAAATGTTTCATCGAGTGCACGCAACGCCGTGTTGAGATAAAACTCATCCATATCTCCCATTCGGATATAAATTTTCCCTCTTAATTTTTCTCCTATTTTGTTCCAGTTGGACTCCACAAAATACTTTAAATCATATTTTCTCCAGTGCTTTGCAACTTCCCTGTCCATTTCGCCGGTTTGCGGATGAAAAAGCGGACGGGGCAGTCCGTCATCTCCTTTTGGACTGAACAGCGCCGTGAATGCGCCCATTTGTCCGCCGGACGTTGTGTAGGAGTTGCTCCAGCCCAAAACATTTTCAAATTGCACAAAATCTTTTTGCGAAAAAACCGGCTGACCCGAAATATCTCTCACAATGGGGCGCAGGTAGCCGTATTTGTTCACAAAGGCATTTTCATCTTCATAGATATTTATGAGCTGAAAGTTTTCAAAATCAACAGGATCAGGACTGTATGAAAAACATCCGCCAAAAAAATCTGGATAAAACAGCTGAAGGGCGAGGGAGACCCATCCGCCGGTGCTGCAACCATCCAAAAACCGGAATTCCGGTTTTGCAATCCCCCGGTAAGTTTTTTCAATGTGCGGAATAAGCTCCTCTATCAGTGCTTTTCCATAAGGTCCATTATTTTCGGAGTCGAACTGATAGCTGTCGCCAAAGGGTCCATATCCATCCAAAAAAACATTGATGACTTGCGGTGCTTTGCCGGATATCCACCAGTTTAAAAAGGATTTGTCCCAGATTACATATCGGTTTGCGCGTGTGTAGCGACCGCCATACCCGGCAATATTATACCTGACCGGGTATTCTTTATTAGGATTTTGATGAAATTCGAAAGGAAGCAAAACTGCTGCCTTGAGATAAATATCTCTGTTCCACCATGCAGAAAGCAGATTGCTTTTTATACTTACCTCTTTCAGCAACGCATGATCGATTAATTTTTGCTCTTCAATAATGTTTTTGATTGGCAGTTTGAGCAGTGTATCATTTCGTAAATCAATTGTTATTGAAGTACTGTAAAGATTTCCGGCATTTTCAATGCCGGGTTCATTCATCTCCTGATCCCAAAGAACCTGTACCGAATATTTGCCGGCAGGTATTTGACCAAGCTCCATGTCTGTCGTTTTGTTCACCGGAACAGTTGCATCAAAAGTGAAAGTATCTTTCGGATTCCACTTTTCAATGTTCTGTGCAAAAATCATAATTTCCTTATTTGGCCAGGTGTTCAGGCGGGGTTCGCCATACCGGGCTGAACCGACGAAAAGAAAAATTCGCCCATTATCTTTAAACCGGCTGCCTGCAGCTTCATCAACCCATGTTTTCACCACTAACGAAGCGGATTGTGCAAAAACATGCTGAAGCGAAAAAATAAGCGCAATGGTCAGGCAAAAATTTCTCATTCTTTTTTCTGATTCTTTAGAATAGACCCGACAGCCAAATTAGTAAAAAATCGTTAAATCAGATTCTTTGAGCAAGTTTTTGTGAAAAGATGTGTGATTTACGAATCGAGGAAGGAATATTCAACAAATTAACATACCTCTATAAAACAGTAATGGGAGTCAATCTTTTACGAAAAACTCCCATTCACTTGGGTTAACCGAAGTCTTCCCGAGTGCCAAGCTACTGTTATTGTGGCTAGCGTTCATCTTTTAGATGAAGCCCGGTACTCTTTGATCACACTTTCTACGGTCTGACCATTGAGCAGTCTGTTCGGCGTTCCGGTTTGCCTTCACAGACGAAGTGTCTTTCAGTACTTTCTGCTTGTCTCCTAAGAGTTTTGCAGTCTGTAACTTGTCTTTTGCGGCGTGAGCCACTTTTTGCATGTGCAGTTTGACATTTCAAAAAACCGAAGTTTTTTTATGCCTTCCTTTCGGTTGGCTGTCTTCTGCCTGAAGACTCAATCTTGAAAGAACTCTGGATTTCTTCCAGCTGATTGAATGAACCTTTGGTTTCCAGACTCCCGGTTCAAACTTCGGCTCCTTTGTTGTGCCTTCCCGAAAGTTGGTCTGAAATGGTTCCCGATTCAACTAAGAAAGGTTCCCCGTTTCCACACTTCTGGAGCTGCCTTTTATCTCTCACCTGGTACATACAAAGATAAGCTAAAACAGAAGCTGAATGCAAATTTTTTTGATGTTTTGTATCCACTAAGTATCGACAGGAGTTATTAACAATTGTTGATAAACTGAAGTTTGTGTTTTTAATCTTTTTATCTGACCCAAACCCACTGAAAATTAATGTTTTCGTCGTTTTTGGGTTGCGCTTCCAATTCAATTTCATAAAATCCTTTTTCGGAAAAAAGGATTTCACCCGCCCTGTGCGACACAAAATTATCAATAATCCAGTTGGAATTGGGTTCACCAACTGTTTTTCCGGTATGCAAAAGTTTATGCTCCAACTCTTTTTCGGCAGCTTTTATCAGCAGCCTGCCGGAAGGATTTGCTTTTTCAGCGCTGTAGGATATGTCTATGGTTTTCATGCCCGGAGTATCAACATAAATTTTCCATTTCATAATCAGCGGCTCATTAATTTCTGTATATTCCGGTACGGTGCCGTGTCTGCTCTTTTCCTGTATCTTCAAATTTCCTTCTTTCTGAAAAATATTCCGTGGTGTCAGCGAAAATCCACCGCCGGTTGTTTTGGCAACAAGCCCGGATTCAATTTCGGGATAGTTGTCATATTCTGCCACAACCACCGAAATGTAGGAATCGGGTTCGGTAACAGGAAGTTCAATTTTCGTAAAAACATCGGTATGCACAAAATTTAACAGCTTTTGCTGTTTGTCGGCTAACAGATAAATTTTTGCAGGTTTGCTCTTAATTCCCGTCAGATACAGCTGTTTTTCGAGAGGACAGTTAAAAACATGCAGATACAGTTTTGTGGAATTTCCTATGCTCTTACAGGTAATTTTCCCCCAGTCGTGTAAATTATTGCCTAAATCAAAAGCTTCTGCTCCATAAACCGATTCGCCATTCACATTGAGCCATTTACCCATTTCAAGTATTCGCTGTGATATTTCAAACGGCACATCGCCGTTTGCGCGAGGTCCGATATTCAACATGAAATTTCCGTTTAGACTTGCATTGCCAATGAGCGATTTTAGCAGTGTTGTTGTAGATTTCCATTCTGTGTCGCCGGAATGAAACCCCCATGAATGGGCAACAGTTGCAGGTGATTGCCACGGAAAATCCTCTTTTTGTGTTCCTAACTGGTTGTCGCCCAATGTTTTGAAATCCACATCGGGGTCTTCTTCAATGGAAAGGCCCAGGCGGGAATTTACAAGACAGTCCGGTTGCAGTTCTCTGATCAAGGTTTTGAGTTGTAAAAGTTGTTCTTTCGTAACAACTGTCCGGGAGTAGTGAATCCACATATCAAACCAGAACATGGCGATTTCACCGTAATTTGTGAGAAGTTCACGGATTTGTGGGATAACTTTTTCCTGCCAGTACCGGTCATAATTTTCAGGTGAGATTCCGCTTATCTCTTTTGTGTGATCCCACCCGTATTCGTGCTCCCAGTCAATCCAGTGGGAGTAGTAAAGCCCCATTTTAAGACCGTGTTTTTTGCAGGCTTCAGCCAATTCTTTGACTAAATCGCGTTTGGGATGGGTATGGTTTCCAATGTGATAATCTCCGGCTTGACTGTTCCAGAGAGCAAATCCGTCATGGTGTTTGGCAGTGAAAGTCACATATTTCATCCCCGAGTTTTTAGCCAGAATAACCCATTGTTCGGGATCAATTTCATTCCAGTCAAACCGGTTGAGCAGCGTTACGTATTCTTCCCTGTCGATGCGGTTGCGATACATAATCCACTCGGCATAATCGTTGTTGTTTCGGATTTTTTCACCCTTCCAGTATCCTTCGGCTCCGCTGTAAACGCCCCAGTGTATAAACATCCCAAACCGTGAATCGGTAAACCATTTCGCACGCTCATTGACCTGCTTTTGTGCAATCGCGGAAAGTTGCAGCATACAGGTTAATATAATAAGGATTAAAGTTCTCATTTTTAGATTTTTATGGTTTTATAAAATATTTCAAATTTTTAGGACAACCTTTCCTTAAAATCCCGGTAATTAAATGTTCGCACTATTCGCAGCTTATCGTCTTCACCCCAAATTGCAATTGCGGGATGATTGACGCCATTGAACATGGTGGTTTTAACCATGGTGTAATGAATCATATCTTTAAAAATCACTTTATCGCCCGGTTTCAGCTCTTTGTCAAAATTATATACTTCCATGAAATCTCCGGCAAGACAGCTCACTCCGCCCAAACGGTAAAGATGCCTGCTGCCGGCGTCCGGTTCTGATGCGCCTTCAATTTTCGGGTGGTAGGGCATTTCGAGCGTATCGGGCAGATGGGCAGTGAAAGAGACATCAAGAATTGCAGTGCGAATGCCTTTGTGAGAAACAATATCCTGAACGGTTGAAACCAACACACCAGTTTCCCAGGCAATGGCACTTCCGGGTTCAAGGATAATATGCACACCGTATCTGTTTTTGAAGTTTCTGAGCAGTTGAATCAGATGCTCATGATTATATCCGACGCGTGTCATCAAATGCCCGCCACCCATGTTTATCCATTTTATTTGCTCAAGGTGCTTACCAAATTTTGCTTCTATGTTTTGTAAAGCCTTTTCTAAACTGTAAGAGTCGGATTCGCATAAAACATGAAAATGAATTCCTTCAATTCCATCAGGCAATTTGTCCGGGAACCCGGCGCTGTCCACTCCAAACCGGGAACCCGGCATTCCCGGGTTATACAGGTCAGTCTGAACATCCGAAAACTCGGGATTTACGCGAATACCGCATGAAATTTTATGGTTTGCCTTTCTGGTTTTGTCATAAAACTTTTCAAACTGCGAAAACGAATTGAAAACAATATGATTTGAATATTCCAGCAGTTGGTCAAATTCACTTTCAAAATAGGCAGGAGAATAGACGTGTGCACGGGTTTTCATCTCTTCGTAACAGAGTCTTGCTTCGTTGAGTGAACTTGCGGCTGCCCCTTTCAGATATTGACGCACAAGCGGAAATGCGCTCCACATGGCAAACCCTTTAAAGGCTAATATTATTTCAATATCAGCCTCCTTCTGAACCCGGTTGATGAGTTCAAGATTTTTCCGAAGCAGCTTTTCATCAAGTACAAAAGCAGGCGAAGGAATTTTTGTGTAGTCCAATTTCGTAAGAATTACAATTCCAGATCAATATTTATTGCTTCATTCCATGGCAGACCCCATTTGCCAACTTTTTTCATGAACGGGTCAGGATTAAATTCTTCCACATTAAATACCCCTTTGCCGTTCCATTTTCCGGTGAGCACCATCATTGCACCCACCATTGCCGGAACTCCGGTTGTGTATGAAACAGCCTGAGTACCTGTTTCCTCATAAGCTTTTTGGTGGCTGCAATTATTCCAGATATAATAACTTTTCTCCTTGCCGTTCTGAATTCCTTTAATCCGGCAGCCGATGGATGTTTCACCCACATAGTTTTCACCCAGATCACCCGGATCGGGCAGAACATACTTTAAAAACTCCAGTGGAATAACGTCAATTCCCTTGTATTTTACCGGGTCAATTCGTGCCATTCCGATATTCTGGATCACGCGTAAATGGGTCAGGTACTCCTGTCCGAAAGTCATCCAGAATCTCGCCCGTTTCAAGGTTGGAAAGTTTTTCACTAATGATTCCAACTCTTCATGGAAAATCAGATAGGAGTCGCGTGGTCCGATGTTGGGATAGTTCAACACCTTTTTGATTTCGTGCGGTTCAGTTTCGACCCATTTCCCGTCTTCCCAGTATTTTCCTTTCTGGGTAACTTCGCGGATATTGATTTCGGGATTGAAATTGGTAGCGAAAGCTTTACCGTGATCGCCGGCGTTGCAGTCCACAATATCCAGATAATGCAACTCATCAAAATGATGTTTTGCAGCATAAGCAGTGTAGATACTGGTAACTCCGGGGTCAAAACCACAACCTAACACAGCCATGATTCCCCTTTCCTTAAACCTGTCGTGATACGCCCATTGCCAGCTGTATTCAAATTTTGCCTCATCCTTAGGTTCGTAGTTTGCCGTGTCAAGATAATGAACGCCGGTTTCAAGGCAGGCATCCATTATGGACAAATCCTGATAAGGCAGGGCAACATTTATCACCAACTCTGGTTTAAAACGTTTTATCAGGCTTACAACTTCGGCAGTATTATCAGCATCAACCTGAGCTGTTTGAATACGCCCGTTGCCAACTTCCTTTGCAATAGTCTCGCACTTTGACAGAGTGCGGCTTGCCAGCATAATTTCAGAAAAAACTTCAGGGTTAGCGGCACATTTGGCAGCCACAACCCTGCCGACACCGCCAGCTCCTATAATTAAAACCTTACTCATTTTATTTTCTGCTTTAAAATTGTAAATTCACGGTTTGTTTTAAAATTGATAATATTTTTGCCTTTTTTTACGGCACTTTCAGCATGCAAAATAAATAAATTTATATGAACAACTCATCTCAATTTAATGAATTTGATCCTAACGGTATAGGTTTAAGAAACGGGAATTTTATCGGGCTTCCTTTTACTGAAGATTCCGCCCGTGTAATTTTGCTGCCGGTTCCGTGGGATGTCACTGTTTCTTATGGTGACGGAACCGCCCATGCTCCGGCTGCTATTCTGGAAGCTTCGCTGCAACTGGATCTGTATGATCCTGATGTGAAAGATGCCTGGGAACTGGGGATATTCATGCAAACGCCGGATGAAAAAATTCAGAATAAAAGCAGAAATCTTCGTAAAAAGTCGGCTTCTTATATTCATTTTCTTGAAGAAGGGGGAAAACCCGGTGAAAACCCTGAAATGGCGAAACTTTTGGATGAAATAAATGCCGGTTCAGAATACCTGAATAACTGGCTGACAGCACAATCAAAAAGATTGTTGGATGCGGGAAAACTTGTGGGAATAATTGGCGGCGAACACAGTGTACCGTTGGGGTTCATAAAAGCGCTTGCAGGGAGATATGAAGATTTTGGCATTTTGCAGTTGGATGCGCATCTTGACTTGCGAAACAGCTATGAAGGTTTTCAGTATTCTCATGCTTCCATTTTTTACAATATACTGAAAGAGAAACAGGTATCAAAACTGGTGCAGGTTGGTATCCGTGATTACTGTGACGAAGAAGTTGAATTCGCAGCCTGTGAAAAGGAACGCATTTCAGTGTTTTTTGATCAGGAGATGAAAGAGAGCCGTTTCCATGGCAAAACGTGGAGCGCCCAATGCGATGAGATTGTAAAACAACTTCCCGAACTGGTTTATGTCAGTTTTGATGTGGACAGCTTAGACCCAAAACTTTGCCCGGCTACCGGCACTCCCGTTCCGGGCGGATTAGAATTTCAGGAAGCGCTGTTCCTTTTGAAAAGAGTGGTTGAAACCGGGAGAAAAATCATTGGGTTTGATGTTAGCGAAACCGGCAGCAGTGAATGGGATGCCAATGTTGCCGCACGGCTGATTTACAGGCTTTGTAATTTTACAGGAAGATCAAACGGATTGATTTGAAATTTCAGAAGCCAAAATTTCAAAATAAAGCAGCCACCTTAAAAAGATGGCTGCTTGTTGAATTGAGTTGAATTTCTATTCTTATAAAATTTATCTCTTATCTTCTGGATGAGCTGCTTGTTGTGCTCCTTGTTGCAGAGCTGCCGGCAGGTGCAGTTGTGCTTTTGGTGGTTCTGCTTTGAACTGTTGTGCTTCTCTGCGTTGTTGCTCTGCTACCGGTTGTTACCGTGCCCGTGCTCTGACGGGGAGCAGTTGTCTGCGCCGGTTTGGCAGTTTGCCGTGGCTGCGTTACGGTGCGTTGCTGCGTGGCAGGCGCCGGCTGCGTAGCTGCACGCTGCTGGGTTACCTGTCTTTGCGGTGTCGCAGGGCTTTGCTGCGTTGTTGTTCTTGGCTGTGTAGCAGGTGTCTGAGCACTTTTTGTTGCAGTATTTACTTCCCGCTTATTTGCTGGTTGAACAGCCCGGTTTGCAGGAGTTGCCTGTGTGGCTTCGCGTGTTTGCCCGGTAACCGGAGTGGTTGAAGTTCTTCTGTCTGTTGCGGAAGTTGAAGTACTTCTGCGTGCAGCTTCAGTGCTCTGGGTTGCTGGCGCTCCCGCTGCTGCGCTTCTCAAAGTAGCAGATGTACGGGTTTCTGCTGCATTTGTGGTGGCAGCTCTTTCTGTTACTCCCGTTGAAGTGTTTCTTCTGCCGCTTGCGCTCACTGCCGTGCTTTCTCTGGCTACAGTAGTTTCAACCGGATTCCTTCTTGCATAGAGCGCTTCTCCTTCAGCTTTTTGTTCGGGACGAGAGTAGGTGTAATTGTATTTCCCTTCATTGACTCTGACTATAACCGTCGGGGAATAAACCCTGACATTGGTGTAGTAAAAATCGGTGTAACGTGCATACCGTGGTGTTACCGTGTAGTGGAAATGTGTGTGATAAAAAGTATTCAAATGGGAATGGTATCCGTAGTAATAGTGCCAGTAGTACGGTCTCCACGGTTTCCAGTATGTCGGATAGTAACCCCAGTACCATGCTGAACGCCAGACGAGATAGCTTGGTGCGTAAATGAATCTGACTACGGGCCAGGCAGCAATCTGATAAGGAGTTGTCCTGACAACCGTAACGTTTGTTCTCACTGTCGGCGTTCCCAAATATCCCGGATTTGGCGTTTCGGCGTAATATTCATCAACTATGGGTTCAATGATGTAGTTTTTACCGTATAAAGCTTCATCTCCGATTAGCTGAATGTGAACAGAACCATTGTTGAACTGCTGAACAACAAAAACTGCTACGTCCTGGCTTACATTTCTGTTCAGATTTGCTCTCAGCACAATATTGTGTACGTTTCCGTCAACATAGTCATGCACTGAAATATAATCTATCATATTATCGCCGTTGAGGTCGAGATTATTTATCATGGAGTTCGGGTCGTTGAGGCTTCTTTCAAAACTTTCAAGCGTTTCTGACTCCTGGAAGAGTTTCATAACTGCATAGAGATTGAGGTTATCACCCGGCAGTCCCAGATACCCGCTCTGGTAAGCATTTGCCCCGGCTATACTCCAGGCTGCTGTGAGCAGCGCGGTGATGAATGTGTAAATTAACTTTTTCATGGCTTTTGCTTTTAGTTTGAAGATTCATTTCTTCAGTTACCCTAAGGCAAAACTCATACCAGAGATTAGCGAAAAATAGAAGATCATGTTTTGTTTTTAATAAATATCAGATTTGCAGCACTTTAGCTATATCTGAAATGTAACAAAATCTTAAAATTGGTTGGTTGCAATTCAGATTCATAAAGTTTCTTTGCAAAAAAACATTAAATCCTGTCTTTTTCCCTGACAATATTTTGTGATATTTTCAATTTTGTACATACAAATTTTTCAATGCTGATGGAATCCGTCCGATACAAACCTTAAAACTTCGGGTAGTGATTCTCTCCAGTAGGTCCAGTTGTGTGCACCGTCTCGCACGCGGTATTCGTGAGGAACATTTCGCTTCCTCAACGTGATGTGCACCAATGCATTGCCTTCAAAAAGAAAATCATCGTCGCCGCAATCAATATACCAGCGGACAGATTTTAAACCTTCTTCGGGCAGATTTTTTACCATTTCCGTTACGCTGTATTTTTCAAACCAGGCGTCGACTTCTGCCTGTGTTGCATCTGCACTGCCCATGCGCCGGATATTATTTTTGGTATCTTCCCGGGTCAGCGGTCCGGTTGAGGCGCTCAGCGGACAGGCAGCTGAGAACAGATCGGGGCGATGAAGGGCATAGTAAAATGAACCGCCTCCGCCCATGGAGAGTCCGGCAACTGCCCGGTAGCGTTTTTCGGTTCTGATCCGGTATTTTCCTTCAATAAACGGCATAAACTCTTCAAAAAAGAAGTCTTCGTATCTCCAGTTGCCTTTAATATCGTTAGTGTAACCGCGCTGACCGGTGTTTGCATCCGGCATAACAATAATCATTGCCGTTGAGACTCTTTCGTTTATGGCTTTATCTGCAATTTGCAAAACTTCGCCAAACTGAATCCATCCGCTCTGGTCGTCGCCTGCGCCATGAAGCAGATAGAGAACCGGGTAACTTCTTTCGGAAGTTTCATAATCGGGCGGCAGATAAATTGCATATTTGCGCTCCATGTTGAGGATTTTGCTGTTCATGGAGAGATTGTCAAAAACTTTTCCCGACCGGGAAAAGGCATTTAACGTGAAAGCTGCTGCAACCAAAAGGAGAATGATTTTCTTATTCATGATTTTAAGTTTTGAATCTGATGTAACTTTTCAGCCGATTATATTTTAAAAACCGCTGCTTTATTCTGCTGTTTCTGCTTTGCTCACTTTTCCGTTTTTGAAGATATATTGCTCATTGCTTTCGGGGCAGCGGGCTTTCCCTTCTTCATTAAACTTCAGCTTATGCCCAAATTCACTCATCCAGCCGGCTTGCCGTGCAGGATTTCCGGTAACTAATGCATAGTCGGGAACGGATTTGGTGACAACCGCACCGGCACCGATAAATGCATACCTGCCGATATTATTTCCGCAAATGATGGTGGCGTTGGCGCCAATCGTTGCCCCTTTCCCAATATACGTTTCGGCAAATTCATTTTTCCTGCTGATTGCCGAACGCGGGTTAATCACGTTGGTGAACACGGCAGAAGGTCCTATAAACACATCATCTTCGCAAGTGACGCCGGTGTAGAGAGATACATTGTTTTGCACTTTTACATTTTTCCCGAGAATCACTCCGGGAGAGATAACCACATTCTGACCGATATTGCAATTTTCTCCAAGCACGCTGCCGGGCATGATATGCGAAAACAGCCAGATTTTAGTGCCTGCCCCGATGATGCAATCCGGCTCAATCACAGCAGTTTCATGTGCAAAATAGTTTTTTTCTGTCATGGATACGAATTTCGGCTTTTTATTTTTATAAACAGAATTAATCCCTGAATTTTTTTATGGCGCTGATGATTTTATCCTGAATTTCTTCTGTCAGCTCCGTGTGCATGGGAATGGACAAAACCGAACTGCAAAGCATTTCGGTATTTTTCAGTTTGAAGTCAGCCGGATTGTATTTCCCAAGCGCCGGTTGCCGGTAGAGCGGCAGCGGATAGTAAATAACGGAAGGAATTCCGTTTTGTTTCAGATGTTCCTGCAACGCATCGCGTTGTTGATTTTTCACTTTTATTGTGAACTGATTAAATGAGTGAACAGCTTGATCTGCTCGTAGAGGCAGATCAATCCATTCGATTCCGCCAAGGTTTTCAAAATAGTAATCGGCTGCTCTTTGCCGTGCGGCAAGATATTGGTCTAAATATTTCAGTTTCACATTTAAAATTGCTGCGTGAATGGCATCCAACCGGGAGTTGCAGCCAATAATTTCATGGTAATATCTCTTTTTTTGTCCGTGTGCGGTAATCATCCGGCAGCGTTCTGCAAGTTTCGGGTCATTGGTGGTGATTGCTCCGCCGTCCCCAAATGTGCCTAAGTTTTTTGTCGGGAAAAATGAGTTGCAGCCAATGTGCCCGATGGTTCCGGTTTTTTTAATCTGCCCGTTTGTAAACCTGATTTCTGCTCCTATTGCCTGTGCATTGTCTTCAATAACAAGCAGTCCGTACTTTTCAGCAAGCTGCATAACTGACTCCATGTCAGCGCCTTGTCCGTAAAGGTGAGTTGGGATAATTGCCTTTGTTTTTGGAGAAATGGCTTTTTTCAGCGCATCAATATCAATATTGAAAGTATGTGGGTCAACGTCAACCATAACCGGCGTGAGATGAAGCAGGGCAATTGCTTCAGCAGAGGCGATATAGTTGAATGCCGGAATGATGATTTCATCGCCGGGTTGCAGTTCTGATGCCATCAGTGCAATTTGCAGGGCATCCGTACCATTTCCGCAGGAAATAACATGGTTTACGCCGAGATAGGTAGCCAGGTTTTCTTCAAACTGTTTCACTTCTGCTCCTTTAATGTATTGAGCGGATTCTGCACAACGTATCAGCGCTGCGTCAATTTCAGGTTTAATTTTCAGATACTGATTTCCAAGATCAACCATCGGAATATTCATGGTAAGTGTTCTTTTGTTTTTACTAAGGGTTTATTTTGTTTGCATTCTTATCCTTTTACTCATCGTTGCATGACAGGTTTTTTTCGTTCATTCAAACAGATTATTTTCTATAAAATTAATGCTTTAGTCAGTTTTATTAATGAATGAAATAACCCAAACAAAAAACGAAAACCTTGCCTGTTTAATTCATAAACTTCAAAAATAGCAAAAACCTCCTTCTGTTTTGAATGAAAAACCCGGAAAGTTCTTATGAAATATCTTTTGGGGAATTTAAAATTGTAATAATATGTTAATTCGGTGAGGCACGGGCATAGCTCCCCCATTCAACTTTCCTTTGAAAAATTGTTTTTGTGTTTGTTTCCGGCATGTTAAAGAGCGTATTGAGTTGGCTGTCAGCTGATTAAATCCGAAGGACTCCAAACATCAACAACAGGTTTTCAAACACCTCCCTTTCGGGGAATTGTTCGGGGAATTCTATTTTTACTTTTGTCTTGAGAATCTTTACTCTTGTGGCTATTTTAATGATTTTCAGCTGGATGGTTTTCATTGTGGATCTGCAGAAATCTGTTGCCGCCAAAGCCTCGTGTTGTAATGTGTGTATTAAAACATAAGCTGCCGAATGCAGGAATAGTCGAAACTGATTTGCTTTGAAACTGCTACTGGACATCCTGTCCGATTTCAAATACGTCTTGTGGTCTTTGATACGTAGTTCCGCGGCGCCTCTTGCGCAATAGGCGTTTTCGTACAATGCTTTCGTTCTTATGCATCTGATGTTGGTTACCACGTATCGAATGTTTGTTCCTTTTTCGCTTATTTCTGCTTTTACCACAACTCGCTGCATATGCTCCCAGCTGTCTGCCTTATAATCAAACGAATGATAGCGTTTCACCGGTTTGCCGGTAGTCTCAAATTCACGTTTTGCACTTTCTATGGTCATCTGCGCTTTCTTGTTGAGAAGGCTGTTGCCGGAAAGCCCTGTCAGGAACCCAATCCTGTATTCATCCTCCGCCCAATCCATGAAATCATGAGAGCAGAAGTGCCCGTCTCCCCGCAGTATGATCAGTGTCTCCGGCCAGTGCTTGCGCAGGTACCGGATCAATCTTCTTAGAATTCTAAACACATCCGAGCTCTTACTTCTTCTGCCCGGTTTTAACAGTGAAGTAATCAGTTTACCGGACAACCCCTCGTAAATATGTAAAGGCATGTAGCAATATCCGCCATAGTAGTTGTTGAACAGGCTCAGCTGCTGGCCGCCGTAAGTCTGCGCATCGGTGTCGTCGCAATCCAGAATGATTACTTCGGGCTGTTTTTCATAACTTGAAATGAACTGGTCAGCAAAAACTTGTGCGATTTTATAAAGCTCCCTGTTTAAGACAGCGTTCTCGAACCTGCTCATGGTGGGTTGGGAAGAGAGGCTCTCCTGGCTGTTGCAGCATATCTTCAGCACGCCGTCATCACGCAAACCATTACAGTCGTTTGCGTCTTCATAACCTGCGGCTATCTGCATGACACGCTGGCTGACAAGAGATTTGAAATGATGACTCACATAGCTTTGATGCCTGTTGTCTTCTATGCAAGATGTAAGCTGTTCTATCAACCCAATGTTTTTATCCACTTCTTTAAGGAAAAGAAGTCCGCCGTCGGTTGAAATTTGTTCGGCAGTGAATTGCACTTCCACCTTCTTGCCTGAAAACTCGGAGAGGCTGAAAAGTGAAGTTTGAAGGTGATTTTTGCAGTTTGTCGATTTTAAATTATCTTTGTTCATATAGCAGAGGATTTATTAACCAAAAATATACTGGTATTCAATGAAATATCCAAATATTTAACCTGCTATTTTTCTTTTTTGTGAATAATTCAGGCTTGATCTCATTATTCAAATTCCAGTTCAATAAATTTTCTTTCTTTTCCGATTTTTTCTCCCTGAAGATTTGAAATGTCAACAACGGCACCATATTCAATGAATACCTCATAGAATCTATCAAAGTTTTGCCCCCAATATACCATTGCACAAGACATTGGAGCGCCTTTACCTACATCTAACCCATTTTCAAGGAATTTTAATCTTGTATCATAGAGAAAACAAATTGCTTTTGCCTGACCGAAAACGCTTTGTTTCCAATGACCTGTATTTGTTGCAACAGGAACTAATGCCAATATTTCTGATTCGTATTTTTGGTGGGTTAATGCACACTTTGCCAGCCAGTTTTTTATTGTTGTTCCCCTTTCTCTGTCAGCGCCGTATGGTGGATTCATATATATAGTAGGAAAATTCCATTCTTCTTTGAGACCATCATTATGAGGAAGCATGA
>CAYNOQ010000021.1:0-35181 GCA_964398855.1 uncultured Mariniphaga sp.
TGCTGTTTTACAGCTCAAAATTGTGGCGCAAAGATAGGAAATGCTCTGTTTACCTGATAATTTCCCTATCGAAATTTATAAATGTTAGCCTAATGGTTCTTTTTAAACAGGAAGCAAGTTTCTGAAAATAATACCTTTTGAAAAATAAGCCGGACTAAAAGATCAGATTCTATTATGCCGATATAGTTTGAAAACAGAACAAGCAATCTAACTTAGATTAAAGGAATGATTAGTATAAATCAAATTTTGAACCCGGAACTTCTATACTGACGACACAATCGTTATAACTTTGTGACACAAAGTGTTTTTGTAACGTCTCTCCAAAAATTTACTCATAGATGCTGAGTTATAGGTTATTGCGTTTAGGAATATTCGTCTTCTGATAAGCAATTAAAAGGCAAAAATATTCCTAAAAATGAGCTTGTGCAGAAATTGTGTCGGGGTAGATAAATAAAAAAGACCTGCATCAAAATGCAAGTCTTTTTTATCAGGAGTGGAGCATATCGGAATCGAACCGATGACCTCTTGACTGCCAGTCAAGCGCTCTGGCCAACTGAGCTAATGCCCCAAATGCGGCGCAAAGATAAATAAAATTCTTTTTGAAAATAGTAAATAGTGGTAAAGTTTTTGTTGCAATTCATTTGTCCCGTTTTTCACAACTTTTGAAAGTTCTTTTGTACACTTTTTACGGAAATATTTGGAGTCTGATGTGAAATTTGAAATAATTAACTTGCAAATGTCAATTATTTCCTATCTTTAGCCTCCCAAAATAAAGGCATATTTTATTGTAGAAAATAAAAAATAGAGTAACAATGGAAATTAAAAAAACACCAAAAGCAGACCTTGAGAACAAAAGAAACATTTTGTTGACTTTAGGTCTGATCATTGCCTTAGGTGCCATTTTTGCTGCTTTTGAATATAAGAGTCATTCAAAAAAGGCAGATTCCTTAGGGCAGGTTCAGGTAATGGATGTGGAAGATGAAATTATTCCCATCACCCGCGAGCAGGAGCAGCCACCACCACCACCGCCACCACCACCGCAGGTAGTTGAGGTGTTGAATATTGTTGATGACGATGTTGATATTAAAGACGATTTGTTCATCGATACAGAGGCAACCAAAGATATGATTATTGATGTGGCTCCGGTTATTTCAACAGTTGCAAAAGAGGAAGAGGAGGAAGAAGAAACCCAGGTGTTTTTTATTGTGGAAGATATGCCGGAGTTTCCCGGTGGAGAAGCAGCTTTGAGACAGTTCATTGCCAGCGCTATTAAATATCCGGTAATTGCACAGGAGAACGGAATTCAGGGCAGGGTATATGTTACTTTTGTTGTAAACACCGACGGTTCAATTGCAGATGCAAAGATTGCCCGTGGTGTTGACCCCTCCTTAGATAAAGAGGCTCTGCGGGTTGTGAATACTTTGCCAAAATGGAAACCCGGCATGCAGCGCGGGAAAGCTGTTCGCGTTTCCTACACCGTGCCGATTAATTTTGTATTGCAATAAGAAAATTGAAATAAATATTTGTACTCCTGATTCCCGGCGGGGATCAGGAGTTTTTTATGGTTAAAATCGAAACCCCTAATTTAAAAGTTAATAGTTTTTGAATGATTGAAACGGTTCCTGAAACAGAAAAAGCTGTTCTTGTTGGTTTGACATACAGTAATCAGAGTGAGCGGCAAACTGCCGAATACCTTGATGAGCTTGAGTTTTTGGCTGATACAGCCGGTGCGGTTATTTTAAAAAAATTCACGCAAAAACTTGATGTACCCAACGTTTCTACTTTTGTAGGACCCGGAAAATTAGAAGAGATCGGCAACTACATGAAAATGACCGAAGCCGATACCGTAATTTTTGATGATGAGCTGACGCCTACTCAGCTGAGAAACATTGAACGGCGACTGGAGTGCAAAGTGCTTGACCGCACCAATCTGATTCTTGATATTTTTGCGCGCCGTGCAAAAACCGCGCATGCAAAAACACAGGTTGAACTTGCTCAATACCAGTATCTGTTGCCCCGGTTAACCAGAATGTGGACGCACCTTGAGCGGCAGCGAGGGGGAATTGGAATGCGCGGACCGGGTGAAACCCAGATCGAAACCGACAGGAGAATTATTTTAGATAAAATTGCCAGACTGAAAAATCAACTCAAAAAAATTGATAAACAGAAAACAACGCAACGCAAAAATCGTGGCAAGCTGGTGCGTATTGCTTTAGTCGGATACACTAACGTAGGCAAATCCACACTGATGAATCTGCTTTCAAAATCAGATGTTTTTGCAGAAGACAAACTTTTTGCAACGCTTGATACCACTGTGAGAAAAGTAGTTGTGGAAAATCTTCCGTTCCTGATGGCTGATACGGTCGGCTTCATACGAAAGCTGCCTCACGATTTGGTGGAATCCTTTAAATCCACTTTGGACGAAGTGCGCGAAGCTGATATTCTGCTGCATATTGTCGATATTTCCCATCCCGGTTTTGAAGAGCAGATTGAGACCGTGAACAGCACTTTAAGCGAAATTGAATCGGGCGATAAACCAATTCTCTATGTATTTAATAAAATCGATGCCTTTCAGTTTATTGAAAAGGATGAATATGACCTGACCCCAAAAACCAGAGATAATTTCACCCTTGAAGAGTGGAAAAGTTCCTGGATGGGAAAAAGCAACAATCCGGCTGTTTTTATTTCTGCCCGGGAAAAACAAAATATCGACGAATTAAAAAGAATCCTTTATGACAAGGTGAAAGTGATTCATGCCCAGCGATTTCCGTTTAACGATTTTCTTTATGATATCACCTGGGAGGAAGAGTAAAACTGACGGTTTTTACTCCCTGTAAAATATAAAAACAAATTTTACACTTCGCCTTCCTTAATGAGCCATTCGGCAATCTGTACCGTATTCAGGGCTGCACCTTTTTTAATCTGATCGCCAACACACCAGAATGTAATCGTATTCGGATCGGTGATGTCTTTACGGATTCTGCCGACATACACATCATCCTTTCCCGAAACGAATAGCGGCATCGGATACTGTTTTTCTGCGGGATTGTCGAGCACAATCAATCCTTCTGCATTTACAAATGCGTTTTTCACCTGTTCTACGCTCAAAGGTTCCTCTGTTTCAACCCAAATTGCCTCAGAGTGTGCCCTTGCAACCGGAATCCGCACGCATGTAGCGCTCACTTCGGCATCGGTGTGCATGATCTTTTTGGTTTCCCAGTTCATTTTCATCTCCTCTTTGGTGTAGTCATTCTCCAGAAAAACGTCAATGTGCGGGATTATATTCATGGCTAACTGGTAGGGGAAAGTATTGATTGTAGCCTCTTTGCCTGCTGCAATCTCCTGCACCTGCTGCTCCAGTTCGGCAATTCCCTCGGCGCCGGCGCCGCTGGCTGCCTGATATGTGGCAACACGTATCCTTTTTATTTTGGATAAATCGTTGATCGGCTTCAGAGAAACCACCATCTGAATAGTGGAACAGTTGGGATTGGCTATAATATTTCTCGGTCTGTTTTTAGCATCTTCCGGATTAACCTCAGGCACAACCAACGGAACATCGTCATCATAGCGAAAAGCGCTTGAATTGTCAATCATAATGGCTCCGTGCTTTGTTATGGTAGCTGCAAATTCCTTTGACACGCCTGCGCCGGCTGAAGCCAGAGCTATATCAATCCCCTTAAAATCATCGCCATGTTTCAGCTCCTTCACCTTAATCTTTTTCCCCCTGAATTCATACTCTTTTCCTGCACTTCTGGCAGACCCAAACAATACCAACTCATCCAACGGAAAATTTCGCTCTTCAAGCACCCGGAGAAACTCCTGACCAACAGCTCCGCTCGCTCCAACAATGGCAACTTTCATCACTTAAACTTTTAAATTAAAATTAAATTCTGTTTTTTAGCTTTAAAAACTTTGTAAAATTACTATTTTGCAATGAATTGATATAAAATGACCCGGTTTAATGCGATATTTTTAACAAATGCCTTACTCTTTATATTTCAGGCAGTTCATGCACAGGAAATCTGGCGGGAGAGCTTTTTGGTTCCCGAAAAAGGCATCTGGGGTAGCGATGATGGAAAAATAATCTCCGATTTTTCAGGCATCACTTCCTGGTCATTGCTTTATAACGAATCGGAGCTGAATCTGGAAAACCCGGGCGATTATGCCAAAACGGTTCCCACTTCGGGCGGCAGGTTTGAGGTTTGCGATATTGACGGCGAAGTGGTCTGGATTTCAGCGCCAATCAATATATCTGCTTATGAAAAGGTTGATATTGAGCTGACTGCATCCGAAACCGGCAGCGGAGCAAATGAGGCAACCAAATATCTGAAAGCTTTTTACAGCATTGATGGTGGCGAAGAAATTCAGTTTGACGAAAACAGCGATAACAGAGGTAACTGGGGTTCGGCACAGGCTGTTTCCAAAGGTCTGTCCGGGAAATCGCTTCAGATAATCTGTTACATTTCCAATCATTATGCTTCAGACAAGGTTATTTTAGATGATGTGGTTGTTTCTGAGGAGGAAAAATACTTTTCTCCGGCACTCCCCGGTGAACTGCTTTTGAGCGAAATTCTTTTCAACCCTTTTCCGGGAGGAGAAGATTATGTGGAGATTTTCAATAACTCCAACAGAGAAATTCCGCTTGGGAAGCTGTTTTTGGCTACCCGCAATAAAAATCTTGAATTGACCCAGATTAACAGTCTGGCAGGGAAAAAATATCTGATTCAGCCCCAAAGTTATGTGGCAATCACTAAAGATACCAATGCAGTTTTCCCTTATTATCACATTCCCTGCAGCGATTGTTTTCAGCAGGTTGCAAAAATGACACCCTACAACAATACGGATGATTATGTGGTACTGCTGAATGAAAGTCTTGAAATATTGGATGAATTGCACTACACCGAAAAAATGCACACCCCATTTTTATCCGGGCGGAAAGGAATTTCCCTTGAGCGGGTATCCTTTTCTGTTCCTGCCAACGTATCGGGAAACTGGCATTCGGCAGCCGAAGATGCCGGGTATGGTACTCCGGGTTACGAAAATTCCCAGGCGGGGGCAAATCCGGGGAACAGACCGGAAGTTGTTTTTGAACCGGAATCGTTCTCACCCAATCACGACGGCTACAATGATGAGTTTTTCATTCGCTATCAAATGCCTGAACCGGGCTTTGTTGCCAACATCTCCATTTTTGATGCCGCGGGCAGGTTTGTGCTGCATCTTGCCAAAAACAAAATGCTCGGGAGCGCCGGAGAATTCAGATGGAACGGGGAAGACCAGACCGGCAGCAGGCAGCCACTTGGAGTCTATGTTGTTCTCGTGGAGGTATTTAATGCAAAAGGGGAAGTTTTTCGTTATAAAAAAGGGGTTGTACTGACAGATTTTATGGACTAATAAATTTTTGAAAATCATCTATGAAAAACGACAAAAAAACAACAGAAGAAATTTATTGGAAAATGACGTCAATTTGCAGTCGCGCAGAGCAATGCCCGCATGATATTTACAAAAAGATGGCAACTTCCGGCTTAACCGATGAACAGGCGGATGAAATTATCAAAAAGCTGAAAGAGGAAAAATTCATTGACGAGGAGCGGTATGTCAATGCATTTGTATCCGATAAATTCAAATTCAACAAGTGGGGAAAAGTAAAAATACGATACCATTTAAAGATGAAGAACCTGCCGGATACGCTGATTCAGCATGGGCTAAATCTGATTGATAATGAGAAGTATATCGAAGTTTTAAAGAAAACGATGAAGGGAAAAGCGCAGACAGTAAAAAACAGAGGAAAATATGAGAAAATGGGACAGATTATCCGTTTTGCACAAAACCGCGGATTTGAACCGGAATTGATTCATCGTTATCTGAATGATATAGTTTCACAGTAATTTTTCAAACTGCTTCCTTCGCTTCCCTTTAGATTTATTATTTTTGTGAAACAAAAAAGATTTAGTGATGATTTTAAAAGACCAGATAAAAGACCTTCTGGAGCGCAGGGATGCGCTGAGGAGGCATCTTTGACTATGATGCAAAATTACTGCAACTGAAAGAAGAGGAGCTGAAAACTCAGGACCCTGACTTTTGGCTCAACCCTCAGGAAGCAGAAAAACAGATGAAAACCATAAAATCCATTAAGGACTGGACATCAGGATTTGAGAAAATCAATCGGGCAGTTGAGGATTTTACCGTACTTTATGAGTTTTTTGAAGAGGAAGAAGTTTCCGAAGATGAGATTCAAAAGGCTTATGCAGACGCACTTAGCCGGGTAGAAAGTTTAGAGACAAAAAATATGCTTCGCAACGAAGAGGACCACCTTGGCGCTGTTTTAAAAATCAATGCCGGCGCCGGCGGAACCGAAAGTAACGATTGGGCTGAAATGCTTTTCAGGATGTACACGCGCTGGTGCGAGGATAAAGGCTATAAAATTAAAATCGCCGACATGCAGTCCGGTGATGAGGCAGGAATCAAAAACTGCACGCTGGAAGTTGAGGGCGACTTTGCTTATGGTTACCTGAAAAGCGAAAACGGCGTTCACCGGCTGGTACGGCTCTCTCCCTTCAACGCCCAAAACAAGAGAATGACCTCGTTCACTTCGGTATATGTGGCTCCCCTTGTTGATGACAGCATTGAAATTGAAATTAATCCGGCAGATATCACCTGGGAGACCTTCCGAAGCAGCGGTGCTGGCGGACAGCATGTGAATAAAGTGGAAACCGGAGTAAGACTGCGCCACGCTCCTTCAGGCATAATCATTGAAAACACGGAAGGACGCTCACAAAGCGGGAACAAGGAAAATGCACTGCGTTTGCTGAAATCACAGCTATATGAAATTGAGCTTCGCAAAAAACGGGAAAAGGAAGCGGAAATTGAATCGCAGAAAAAGAAAATCGAGTGGGGCTCTCAGATTCGTTCCTATGTTTTGCAGCCATACCGGATGGTGAAAGATTTGCGGACAAACTTCGAAACCGGAAATGTGAGCGCTGTTCTGGATGGCGATCTCGACGGACTAATCAAGGCATATCTCATGGAATTCGGCGGGCAGTAATTTCATAACTATCGACAATTGCTTTTCTTTTTCTATTTTTATGAAGAATTCTGAACAGCAGCATTCAATAAAAATAAATCTGAAAAATTTGCCGGTATGTTTTCAAATAAAGACTTTATAAACAGAGAAATAAGCTGGCTTTCCTTCAACGAAAGGGTTTTGCAGGAAGCAGAAGACCCCAACACGCCCCTGTTTGAACGGATTCGGTTTATCGGTATTTTCTCCAATAATCTTGATGAGTTTTTTCGGGTCAGAGTGGCAACCGTCCGGCGGATGGTTGATTTAGGCGAAGACGAAGAAAACCTGTTGGGCGATTTTTCGCCCGTTGAGCTTCACGAAAAAATACAAAACATCGTTTATGAGCAACAAAATAAAGTTCAGCAAATTTTTGTCAACATCATCGAAGAGCTGAAGCAGAACAACATCTTTGTGATTAACGAAAATGAGCTGAGCCAAAAGCAGGGAGCTTTCGTGAAGAAATATTTTTACGAAAAAGTGCTTCCCAATTTAGTCCCCATCATGCTCAGCAAAAAAAATAAATTTCCCTACCTGCGTGACCGTTCAGTTTATCTTGCCGTGAAGCTGATGAAAAAATCGGATCCTGCCGATTTTGCCTACTCACTCATCCGCATTCCGGGCAAAACGGTTTCCCGGTTTTTGGTCTTGCCCAAAGTACAGAACAAAACGTTTGTGATGATGCTGGATGATGTGATACGTTACTGCTTTGATGACCTTTTTTTCTATTTCGATTACGATAAATATGAGGCATTTACCATAAAAGTTACGCGTGATGCCGAGCTGGACATTGACGATGATATTTCAAAAAGCCTCATTGAGAAAATGAGCACAAGTTTAAAAAAGCGCAAAACGGGAAAACCGGTGCGTCTGCTCTACGACAGGGAAATTCCGCAGGATTTGTTAGATTTCATTTTGAAAAGAATGAAACTTGACGAGGAGAAAAATGCCGTTCCCGGCGGAAGATACCACAACCATAAGGATTTTATGAATTTTCCGACAATCGGAAAAAAAGCTCACTATTATCCCAAACTACCGCCGTCCAGACATAGGGATTTACCTCTTCACACCAGTATTCTGAGCATTTTGCGTAAAAAGGATGTGATGCTTCACTATCCATATCAGACCTTTAACCATTTTATCGACTTTTTGCGCGAGGCTGCCATTGACCCGCAGGTGAAGGAAATCGGATTGACCATTTACCGTGTTGCGGAAGATTCAAAAGTAATGAATACCTTGCTTAATGCAATCCGCAACGGGAAGGTTGTTACCGTGGTTATTGAACTTCAGGCACGTTTTGATGAGGAGGCAAATATCATGTGGTCCAACAAGTTGCAGGAAGAGGGCGCCAATGTCATCAATGGAGTGCCCGGCATGAAAGTGCACAGCAAGCTCGCCTGGGTTAAACGGTTTGAAGACAAAAAACATAAGAATTATGCATACATAGGCACAGGAAATTTCCACGAAGGCACGGCGCGTGTTTATGCCGACGACGGACTGCTTACCGCCGACCCCCGTCTTGCCGATGAAGTGGCACGGATTTTTGACTTCTTTAAACAAAATTACCGTCATTACAATTATAAAAACCTGGTTGTCAGTCCTTTCAGTATGCGTGATACTTTTGTGAAACATATTGAACGCGAAACAGAACTGGCGCAAGAGGGAAAAAATGGCTGGATGATATTGAAAATGAACAGTTTGATCGACCCCGGGATGATTCAGAAACTCTATTTGGCGGCAAAAGAAGGCGTAAAAATTCAGCTCATCGTCAGAGGTATTTTCGGGCTGATGCCCGACCGTGAAAAATATGGTGATAACATCAAGGCAATCAGTATTGTGGATAAATACTTGGAGCATTCCCGCATTTTTCTTTTCGGCAATGGCGGTGATGAAAAGATGTACATTTCGTCTGCCGACTGGATGCCGCGGAACCTGAACCGGCGGATTGAAGTTGCCTGTCCCATTTATGATAATGCCATCAGAGAAGAGCTAAAAGAGATGCTCAGAATACAGCTTCGGGACAACACAAAAGCACGGATTCTTGACCCGCAGCTGCAAAACAATTACAACAGAAAAACTTCAGAATTTAACTACCGCGCACAGGAAGATTATTACAATTACATAAAACAAAAACAGAATATCTCCATGAAAATCTATCATAATCCCCGCTGTTCAAAAAGCCGTGCGGGTTTGAAATATCTTGAAGAAAAAGGATACGAAATAACCGTTGTGAAATATCTTGACGATGGTTTTACTGAACAGGAATTGCAGGAAATCATTGCCGCAAGCGGTAAAAGCGCTTTTGATTTTGTGAGAACCCATGAAGCCGATTATCGCGAAAAGTATAAAGACAAGGAGCTTTCAGACGCAGAATGGATAAAAATTTTAGTGGAAAATCCGCGTTTGCTGCAGCGTCCTATTGTGGTCAATGGAAATAAATCGGTACTTGCAATTCCACCGGAATCCGTGGAGCAGATTATTTGATATTCAGCTTTTTCTGAAGTCCTGCAATCTCTGCTTCCAGTTTGCTTTTCTGCCTGATTGCAGCAGAAAGCAGCAACGCATCTTTCACTGCCTGCTTGTCGTAAGATTCCAGAATGATGTAGTAGTACTCTTTCCCTAAAAACACCGCTTTCAGGTTGCGGTCTGCATGTTCGGCAATAAATTCCATTACGCCGTTATCTTTGCCGTTGCGATAGCTCACTTTTTCCCATTTGGCTTCCATAAAATCGCTGCGGTGATTGTTGGGGTCGCCAATGGGAATTTCTTCTGTTTTAGCATCTTCACCCTGGTCATAAACCCGCAAAGCGATGTGGTTAAGCCATTTCTCGCCATGATAATTGCTGCTCAGGTAAATTTCACCCCGCTCATCCAAGTGCACCTGAATATAGGAGCGATCCCACGCCCGCTGAAAAGTTTGCCGGTTGTGAGTGTATTGTGCATACCGGTCAAATTCGGTCTTCTCTTTTGTGAACGGTTTTTCCAACTCAGTGATTTTAATTTTCAGGGAATCCAGTTCTGATTCCGTACGATGCAGCAGCTCAAACTGCACTTCACCCACCAGATTTTTTGCGGCATTGAGTGAATAGACCGCCTTTGGATAGAGCCGCGGAATGCTGTCTAAGTGAAGAAGCGCCGCAGCCGTATCATTTTTTTCCAGCAGCGCCTGTGCATGATTGAGCTTTGCACGGGCTTTCTCTTCATCGGATGGTCCGCAGGCAAACAGGAACAGTCCGGCAAATAAAACGGCTATGTAAACTGAAAATCTCATGTTATCCTTGTTTTGCACAAAATTAAGAATTTTCATCGGATACTCCCGCTTTTCATACAGTTCTGTATAACGGTGAAGTGGTGACTGCGGTAAACTTTTTGCGAAAGAAGAATTTGCAAATTTGCAATTCCTTTTCTGTGGTGTTTCTGCCGCCATTTTGCCAATATGCGTTTTACAGGCATTTATTTTCATTTTCGATACGTTTTACCTCTACGTACTAATTGCCCATAAAGGGTTGAGATTGAATAGGAAGCGGATTTTTATTTTTAACATTCAAAGCGAGTTCAAAGCTTCAATTTTAGATGAAACTTTGAACGGAGACGGGTACCCGCTTTTTTGCGAATTTTTTGTTGTAGGTAGGTTATCTTTATATTATAGCCTGATTGATAAATCTAAATGCCCTCCAAAACCGAGTTCAACTATTTTTTGAAGTGTTGAAATTCGTGCTTCTTTGATGTTGTTCTCAATTTTTGAAATATACGATTTGGTCATACCAACTTTGTCAGCAAGTTCTTCCTGTGTCATACCTTTTTCAAGCCTTGCTTGTTGAAGCATTACTCCAATTTTAAAGTTTTCGTAACCTGCTTCCAATTCGTCACGCTTTTTTGTTCCAAGTTTGCCGTAGTTTTTTTCTTTAAAATCTTCGAGCGTCATCAAGTTTTTATTTTTCGTTTTCATATTCAATTTTAATTTTAAGAGCCAATTCAATTTCTTTTTTAGGTGCCTTTTGTGTTTTCTTTTGAAAACCGTTTATCAAAACAACTAAGTGTCCTTTGTCAAAGAAACAGAAAATACGAAAAATATCGCTTCCTAATTGAACTCTGATTTCGTAAAGTCCGTCTGTGTTCTCTATATGTTTGAGATACGTTTCAGGAACTCTTTCCAAATCTTCTACCAAGTCAAATGTCCAGACTATTTTTGCTTTTACTTTCTTGTTTTACTCGTCAAAAAAGGTTTGAAAATAGTCTTTATAGAAAATTATCGTTCTATATTTCTGTTTTTTATTCACCTTGCAAACATACATAAGTTTCCCTTTCGTACAACTTAGTCTTCTGTTTTATTTCATTTTTTGTTGTCGATGGGATTTGTCGCAGTGTTGGGTTAACTTGCCACTAACATCTTTTTATACGCCACTAACTTACAACTTGCGCAAATATTAAACAAGCAACTTGTGCCAACCAATTAGATGTTTTGCAGCATACTGAGACTAATCTGCATATTATAAGCTGTTTACTTTTAAAAGTAGGCTGTATATTATAAACTAACAGAGAAAAGCAGGGTAAATCATCACTCTAAATTTACCAGCCCATCCGGAATCTGAAGTGAAATTGTTTTCTTTATTTCATCGGTTTTCACCAAAATATCTTCATTAAAAGGAATCAGTATCTCTTTTTTGCCCGCTTCCACGGTAAAGACAACATTTCCCGAATAGTCATCAACAGCCACAATTTCTCCCACTTCCATTCCGTCTGCGTCTGACAGGATATAGTGCAGAAACTTATTTTCGTCAACTTCCTCTGCATCCTTATCCACTTCATCAGCTTCATGGCGAAAAACATAAACCGCACATCCCTGAAACCGGCGGGCATACGCTTCAGTATTCACCCAGTCGAATGCAATGATTGCCGTTTTATCGGAGTTAAATTGAACGCCCTCCGGCGATATGAAAAAGGGAACCAGCAATCCGTCAATTTCAAGGAAAAGGCGATTTGCCCGTTCAACGGTATCTTCAAACTGTGGTTCAAATTCCAGTATCAGTCTGCCATGCACCCCATGCGTTTTGCGGATGGTTCCGATTTGCCGGCACCGGGATTTTGGTATTGTTTCCATAGCTTACAAATATAGCGGGTATAAAATTTTTGACAAAAAAAACCACCTGCTTGTTGTTGCAGATGGTTTTTTATTTCGTATGAAAAAATGCGGATTAAGAATCGGCGCTTTTTTCTTCGGGAGCTTCTTCGCTTTCAGCAGGTTTTTCTTCTGCTTCCTGAACTTCAGTTTTGGCAGCTTCTTCTTTAACTGCCGGAGCTTCGGGTTCAGCTTTTTCCTGAGTTTCCTCAGCTACTGTCTCCTCAACTTCCTCAGTTGTAACTTCAACTTTCTCAGCAGCAGCTTCCGCTTCCTCTGCGGCAGCAGCCTCTTCAGCTTCTTTTGCAGCTTTGGCTTCTGCCTCGGCTTCTTTTGCATTTTTAGCTGCAATTTCTGCCTCTTTGGCTTCACGCAGTTTTGCTTCTGCCTCGAACTGCTTTTTCTGAATGGCGCTCTCTTCACCGGCAACGCGTTCGCGTTTTGCCTGAATCTGCGCCTCCTTGTCAGTCAGCCACTGTTCCAGTTTCTTTTCAGCTTCCTCTTCGGTGAAAGCTCCTTTTTTCACTCCACCCATCAGGTGTTTTTTGTAAAGTACACCTTTATAGGACAAAATTGCCCTGACGGTGTCGGTAGGTTGTGCGCCTTTTGTAAGCCAGTCATAAGCTTTATCAAAATCGAGATCTATCGTAGCAGGATTTGTATTCGGATTATATGAGCCAATCCGTTCAATGTACCTGCCATCCCGTGGCGCCCTGCTATCAGCTACCACGATGTGGTAGTAAGCATAACGTTTGCGGCCATGCCGCGCTAATCTCATTTTTACCGGCATAATGCTTAAAATTACTTTTTTAAAATGTGGGCGCAAAGATAATATAATTATCTGCTTGCCTTACAGGTTGGCAGCTTTTTTCGTTTATCTTAAAAAAACATAAAACGGCTGAATCCCGATTGCCGGGAGTTCAATCATTTTTTTATGTTTGTTTCAAAATTGAATATTGTTTCATCATGCCGGCTGAACGGCAGGCATTGTGCTTCAAAATGTTGTGTATTTATTAAACAATTGGCATTAAATGAACATCAACTGGTTATTTTTAATTGTTGGCGGTCTCTTTGAAACCGGATTTGCCATGAGTCTGGGCAAAATGCAATATTCCGGCGGAAAACAGGCATGGCTGTGGTTCTTCTCCTTTCTTGTGTGCGTCAGTCTGAGTATGTATCTGCTATATAAAGCCATGGGAAATCCTCATCCCATTCCTGCCGGAACAGCTTATGCCGTGTGGGCAGGAATTGGCGCCATCGGCACGGTTGTATTAGGGATTCTGATTTTTAAAGAACCGATAACATTTTGGAGAATGTTCTTTCTGGCAACGCTGATCATATCCATTGTGGGTTTACAAATTACCACTCAAAACACAACCCCTTAACAGAGCCTGCAAAACAGAAGCGAAACCTGCTCTTTGTGTTAATTTTTCTTAATGATTCCAATTCGGGCATTGAAACCGCAAAGAAACTTTCTATTTTTCCTTGCTCAGATTAATAATTATTTCGTAACCGGAAATGCTCTGATTTTTTTATCTTTGCAAACAAATTTGAAAAAACAAATAAATGCCTGATAATAAAAAAATTAAGTCAGCTCTCATATCTGTTTTTCACAAGGAAAATCTGGATGGGATTCTAAAAAAGTTAAATGAACTTGACATAAAATTAATCAGCACCGGCGGCACCAAATCATTTATTGAATCGTTGGGACTGCCGGTTATTTCTGTTGAAAGCCTGACAGGATACCCCTCCATTTTGGGCGGACGGGTCAAAACCCTTCATCCCAAAGTGTTTGGCGGGATTCTTTCGCGCCGGGAAAATCAGGAAGACATAAATCAACTCAGTGAATATGAAATTCCCGAAATTGATCTGGTCATTGTTGACCTCTATCCGTTTGAAAACACTGTTGCTTCAGGAGCTGCCGAGCAGGAAATTATCGAAAAGATTGATATTGGCGGAATATCCCTTATCCGGGCAGCCGCCAAAAATTTCAGGGATGTTCTGATTGTTCCTTCCCAAAACGAATATGCGCCGCTGCTTGATTTGCTGAATGAAAAAAACGGCGAAACTTCGCTTGCTGACCGAAAGTCATTCGCTGGAAAAGCATTTGCCGTTTCTTCCCATTATGATGCAGCAATTTTCGGTTATTTCAATCCGAAAGAGAGCGACAGCCCATCGGAGCGGATCAGCCTGAACAACGGGCATGTACTGCGATATGGTGAAAATCCGCATCAGAAAGCGGTTTTTTACAAGTTTGACAATGCTCCGGGAAAAACGGGATTCGCCAATGCAAAAGTTTTGCAGGGTAAAGCGCTTTCCTACAACAATATGCTTGATGCGGACGCCGCATGGAAATCGGCAGGAGACGCCTTCCATTCGGTTATGCATCTTGAAGAGAAAGTTGCCGTTTCAGTAATAAAACACCTGAATCCGTGTGGTCTTGCCGTTTCCGGGAATGTGATGGAAGCCCTTGAACTTGCCTGGGCAGGAGACCCGGTCAGTGCATTTGGGGGCATCATCTGCTTCACTGCGCCCGTCACAAAGGAAGTGGCAGAATGGTTCGGAAGCAAGTTTGTGGAAATTATCATTGCGCCAGAATTTACGAAGGAAGCGCTGGACGTTTTTGCAAAAAAGAAGAACCTGCGCCTGATGGAGGCGCCCGTCAAAGCTGAAATAACCGGCGAAAAACTGTACCGCTCCATCAGCGGCGGAATGTTGCTTCAGGATGAAGATGAAGGCATGGACACCCAATTTGATCAGGTAACTAAAAAAGCATTTGACAAAGATAAAATCAGCCTTGCAAAATTTGGAGTTTCTGCATGCAAACACTTGAAAAGCAACGCCATTGCAATAGTTACCCGGAGAGAAAACGGCTCTTTCTGGCTCACCGGAGCAGGAATGGGGCAGCCCAACCGCTTAGATAGCCTGCGCCATCTGACCATGCCGCGCTTCAATCTGAAAGAAGAAGCCAAACTGGAAGAATCGGTGCTCATTTCAGACGCTTTTTTCCCGTTTCGCGACAGCATTGAAGCCGCAAACAAATACGGTGTAAAATATATTGTGGAACCGGGCGGCAGCATCCGCGATCAGGAAGTGATTGACGCATGCAACGAATTTGGGATTGCCATGGTTTTCACCGGAAGAAGGCACTTTAAACATTAACACTCAAATTTATCTGAAAGAATGGGATTATTTTCTTTTTTAACCCAGGAAATTGCTATTGACCTGGGAACAGCAAACACAATAATCATTCACAACGACAAAATTGTGGTGGATGAACCTTCCATTGTAGCCATTGACCTGAAATCCGACAAAATGGTTGCGATTGGAGAAAAAGCCCGGCAGATGCAGGGAAAAACACACTCTACTCTGGTAACAATCAGACCGCTTCGCGATGGCGTCATTGCCGATTTCAATGCTGCTGAACAGATGATCCGGGGAATGATCAAAATGATGAATTCCAAGCCCAGAATTTTCTCGCCATCGCTGAGAATGGTCATCTGCATTCCGTCGGGAAGCACCGAAGTGGAGTTGCGCGCTGTGCGCGACTCGGCAGAACATGCCGGCGGCCGCGACGTGTATATGATCTATGAACCTCTGGCGGCTGCCATCGGAATTGGTTTAGATGTGGAAGCGCCCGAAGGGAACATGATTGTTGATATTGGCGGCGGTACTACCGAAATTGCAGTGATCTCTTTAGGAGGAATCGCAACCAACAAATCTATCCGGATTGCCGGAGACGATCTCACTGCTGAAATCATGGAATACATGCGTCATCAACACAACATAAAAATTGGAGAACGGACTGCCGAAGAGATAAAAATCCATGTGGGCTCCGCACTCTCCCAGTTGAAAGAGCCGCCGCCCGACTTTATTGTTCAGGGACCAAACCAGATGACCGCTCTTCCTATCGAAGTGCCTGTTTCTTATCAGGAGATTGCACATTGCCTTGAAAAATCCATTTCAAAAATTGAAACGGCTATTTTGGGGGCACTGGAACAGACTCCTCCGGAACTTTATGCCGACATTGTAAATAAGGGAATCTGGCTTGCCGGCGGCGGCGCTTTGCTCAAAGGGTTAGACAAAAGGCTCACCGACAAAATCGGAATTACTTTCCGGGTGGCGGAAGACCCGCTGAGAGCCGTTGTGCGCGGTACAGGAATAGCTTTGAAAAATGTGGATAAGTTCTCATTCCTGATCAGGTAAAATTTTCCAACCGCGGTTTCAATGAAAAGCTTATTCAGGTATTTACTTAAAAATCATGCACTTGCTCTTTTTTTACTACTTGAAGTTTTTTCATTGTCCATGGTTTTTAACTACAACAGTTTTCAAAGATCGCAATACCTGAACTCGGCTAACCGGGTGAGCGGAACTGTTTACAATACCTATCAGCAGATTACACGATATTTTGGTCTGATAAAGGTGAACAGAGACCTGGCTGAAGAAAATGCCCGGCTACACGCCCTTATGCAAAAATATTCAAATAAGCTGGCAAAGCCGGATATTCTGACAGACACTGTTATCGGTCCCGAAGCACTGATTCGCTTTATTCCTGCCACGGTTATCAACAATTCGGTGAATAGACCATTCAATTACATCACCTTAAACAAGGGGAGCAATGACGGAATTCAACCCGATCAGGGAATTATTTCAACGCAGGGAATTGTAGGCGTTGTGGCGCAGGTTTCACCATCCTATTCGATGGCGCTCTCGGTGCTCAACCAGCGGTGGAGCATATCTGCCAAGCTTTCAAAAACCGGTTTTTTCGGCTCATTAGTCTGGCAGGGAAATGACTACCGCTTTGCACAGCTTACCGAAATTCCGCTGCATGTTCCCATCGAAATTGGAGATACCGTTGTAACCAGCGGCTATTCAACTATTTTTCCCGAAAAAATTCTCATCGGAATCATCCACGATTTCACCCGTCCCGACGGAGAAAATTACTACGATATCGAGGTCAGGCTTGCTGTTGATTTCAAATCAATTACTCATGTGGAAGTTATTGAAAATCTGGACAAGGAGGAGATGGACAAATTAAAAGAGATGCTGAAAGATGACTAACAGACTGTTTAAATATACGGTAATGTTTCTGACAGCAGTGCTTGTTCAGGTGCTGTTTCTCAATCAGGTACGGTTCAGCGGATATATAAATCCTTCCTTTTACATAATTTTTGTGCTGCTGCTTCCTTTAAGCACGCCAAGATATCTTTTGCTGCTGCTTGGTTTTTTAACCGGTTTAAGCGTTGATGTTTTTTCCGACAGCTTGGGGATACACGCTGCCGCAACAGTTTTGATTGCCTATATCCGGCCGGCTGTCATCCGGGTTATTTCCACCCGCGAGGAAGACAGAAACGACTATCCCGGCTTGTCTCAGAATAAATTTAACTGGTTCCTTTCCTACGTAACGATTCTCGTTTTTGTACACCATTTTGTTCTCCTTTATCTCGAATATTTCACTTTTTCACACTTTTTTTATACTTTACTAAAAGTAATTCTCAGTTCTGTTGTTACTATATTTATTATAGTTTTGAGTCAGTTTTTAATCTTCAGAAAGTAGAAAAGGTGGATGGTTTATCAAAACGCAGCTATGTGATTATCGGTATTTTCCTGTTGACGGGGCTGATTTTTGTTGCCGGATTTTTCCGGCTTCAGATTCTCGATCCGAAATACAAGGTTTTTGCCACAAACAATGTTTTGCGTGAAGTTACCCAATATCCTGCCCGCGGCTTAATTTACGACCGCAATGGAAAACTGCTCGTGCACAACAGACCCGTCTATGATTTGTTGGTAACTCCGCGCGAAGTCCGGCAATTTGACACCCTGTCACTTTGTAATTTATTAGAGATTAGTAAGGAAGAACTTCAAATTCAACTACAAAAAGCACGTGAATACTCCTCTTTTAAACCATCCATTGTTGTGAAGCAGATTTCTCCCGAAACCTATGCAATTTTGCAGGAGCGGCTTTACCGGTTTCGCGGATTTCACACCCAGTCGAGAACTTTGCGAGAATATAACTATCCGGCTGCCGCACACGTGCTGGGATATATCGGCGAGGTAAACCAGTCCGACCTGGAGAAGGACAGATACTACAGGCAAGGCGAATATATCGGAGTGAGCGGAATTGAAAAAACATACGAGGAGACGCTTCGTGGCAAAAAGGGGGTGAAAAAGTACCTTGTGGATGTGCACAACCGGATTCAGGGAAGTTTTTTGAATGGCGAGGAAGATGTGCCCGCCACCGTTGGAAAGGATTTGATAACCACCATTGACATTGATTTACAGCTCTATGCCGAGAAACTGATGGAAAACAAAAGAGGTAGCGTTGTGGCAATTGAACCTTCCACAGGCGAAATTCTTGCATTGGTCAGCGCTCCCGCTTATGACCCGTCAATGCTTGTGGGGAGAATCCGGAGTTCAAACATAGCACTACTGCTTGCCGATTCCGACAGACCGCTGTTTAACCGTGCGCTTCAGGCGGAATATCCGCCGGGCTCCACTTTTAAAATGATGAACGTGCTGATTGCGCTTCAGGAGGGAACTATCAATATGAACACCCGGTTTTCGTGTGACGGCACCGCTTCCATGCCCATCCGCTGCACGCACTACCATGTTTCTCCGTTAGGCGTGGTCGATGCCATCCGGGAGTCGTGCAATCCGTTTCTGTATGCCACTTTTCGCTCTATTCTGAACAGTAAAAAAACTTCTGCGGAAGGTTTTGGCGTATGGAGAGATTATGTGCAAAGTTTCGGCTTCGGCACCGATTTGGGCGCCGACTTAGTGAATGCGGGAAAGGGAAATGTTCCTTCCATTGAGTATTATAACCGGATTTATGGCGTAAACCGCTGGAATTCACTAACGGTGCGTTCTCTCTCCATCGGACAGGGAGAGTTGGGGGTAACTCCGTTGCAATTAGCCAATTACAGTGCAGTAATTGCCAATCGCGGACACTATTTCCGTCCCCATGTGGTGAAGGATATTGCAGAACAGGAGATAAACCGGAAGTTTATTTCAAAAATTCAGACTTTGGTTACTCCCGAAAATGTTGAACCGGTTATTGCCGGAATGCAGATGGTTGTGGAAAATACCAATGCATCAGTTTTTATGCGGATACCGGAGGTGGTGATGTGCGGAAAAACAGGTACAGTGCAAAATCCGCACGGCAAGGATCACTCCGCTTTTATGGCTTTTGCACCCAGGGACGAACCCCAAATTGCTATTTCAGTATATATTGAAAACAGCGGGTTTGGTGCAACCTACGCAGCGCCGGTAGCAAGTCTGTTAGTTGAAAAATACCTGAAAGGCGAAATCGATGAAAGCAGAAAATGGGTGGAAGCCCGGATGCTTGAAATAAATTTAATACAACAAAATTAATCCGAAAATGTCAAGGCGTTATCATCTCTGGGCAAATCTCGACTGGCTGACCATTGCAATTTATCTTGCACTGACGCTTCTGGGCTGGATTAATATCTATGCCGCTGTTTATGATGCAGACCATCAGAGCATTTTGGATATCACTCAGCGCTATGGCAAACAGCTGATGTGGATTGGTGCAGCACTGATTATCGGGCTTACGATTCTGCTTATCGACTCCAACTTTTATATTCTTTTTGCCTGGCTTTTTTACGGCGCCATGATTCTACTTTTAGTTATGGTGCTTTTTATCGGCACGGAAATCAACAACTCCAAATCCTGGTTTGCCGTGGGTAGTTTTATGATTCAGCCTGCCGAGTTTGGCAAGTTTGCTACAGCGCTGGCGCTGGCAAAATATATGAGTAAATTTGGTTTTAAACTGCATAGCTTCAAATCCTTTTTCACCATTGCCGTTATTGTTCTACTGCCCGCCGCTCTCATTTTTCTTCAGAACGATACCGGTTCGGCTCTTGTCTATTTCTCTTTTATTCTGGTTTTATACCGCGAGGGACTTTCCGGCGTTGTACTGTTTTTTGGTTTCCTCGTCGCCCTGCTTTTCATATTTTCACTGGTACTTTCCGAGTTGGTGCTGTTTTCAATTTTAGCCGGACTTGCCCTGATTCTTTTCTTTTTTATGAACAGCTCACTAAAAGAGTTTTTCAGGACTTTTCTGATTTTTTCAGCCTCATTTATTGTACTTGCAGGAATCAACTATTTCGCCACGCTGAACTATGCGCTTGAATATCTGCTTGCCGGCACGCTGCTTGCCGGCGGACTGATTGTGCTTTTCTACAGCCTGAAGAAAAAACTCAAGAAATATGCGCTGATTTCCCTTGTTTTCATAGGCGCTGTTCTGTTTACGTTGACGGTTGACTACACTTTCGACAATGTGCTTGAACCCTATCAGCAGGCGCGGATCAATGAACTTTTGGGCATTGAATCCGACCCGTTGGGAACGGGCTACAATGTAAATCAGAGCAAAATAGCCATCGGTTCAGGTGGCGCATGGGGAAAAGGGTTTCTGAACGGCACCCAGACCAAATTCAATTTTGTCCCGGAACAGAGTACCGATTTCATCTTTTGTACGGTGGGTGAGGAGTGGGGATTTGCAGGAGCTATCGTTGTTATTTTGCTCTTTATGTCGCTTTTTGTCAGGCTGATTATTGTTGCCGAACGGCAACGCTCCGTTTTTTCACGAATTTACGGATATTCGGTGGCGGTAATTCTTTTCACCCATTTTGTGGTGAACATCGGAATGACCATCGGATTGATGCCGGTTATCGGGATTCCGCTGCCGTTTTTCAGCTACGGCGGTTCGTCGCTATGGGCATTTACCATTTTGCTGTTTATCTTTTTACGATTAGATGCCAGCCGCTTAGACCATCTTTCAGGCTAAAGAACCAAATTTACAGGATAACCGGCTTTGGGATGACAACTCCCGATTCTGCTTCTGTAAACAAAATCAGTTCTTCCATAAAATCAGAAAAATGAATTCCGATGAAATCGTAATTTTCAACCATAATTTCGGTTGCAATTTCTGCTTTTGATGGTAGTGTTGTGTGCCGGCTCATAATATCCATCGACTGCCGGATACCGCTCACCTGCGCATAGGATTCCAACCGCCGGCTCTTAATAATTGCAGGCAAAAATCCCTGCACACGGGATGGTAAGTGAAAAATATTGGCAAGCAAAACAGCATGAACTTTCTTAGCAAACTGTCTCAGCGTCAGCTGGTGGTAGTTTTCCCAGCGGGCTGCCAGGAAATGATCAAAAATCAAATCGGTAACCACACCCGAGTAGAGACCAAATTCACTCCGAAACAGCTTTTTCACTTCACGAAAGAGCGGATGCTCATCCGTAAAAGAGTCAATTTTACGATGGAGTATAATCCCTTCTGCAATTTTTTCAGGATATTTCAGATAGTTTTTCCCTTTCACGTGATCGGCAATAAAATTGCCCGTAATCAGCTTCTCATCATCACCCGAAAGATACAAATGTGCTAAAAAGTTCACTTTTAAAATTTTCAAAAGAACGCTAAAATAGGGAAAAAGTTTTTAGCATCCTACGCACTCAGCATCACTTCCATATCCACCTCAACATTTGAGATACCGGAAATATTGAAGTTCTTTACCAGCACGTCCAGCACATTGGGTGAGATAAATGCCGGAAGTGACGGTCCGAGGTGAATGTTTTTCACACCTAATGAAAGCAGCGCCAGCAGGACAATCACCGCTTTTTGTTCATACCAGGCGATGTTGTACGCAATGGGCAGATCATTCACATCATCCAACCCGAAAGCATCTTTAAGCGCAAGCGCTATTTTCACCAACGAGTAGCTGTCGTTGCACTGTCCTGCATCCAAAACGCGCGGAATACCGTTGATGTCGCCCAAAGGCAGCTTGTTGTAGCGGTATTTGGCACATCCGGCGGTAAGAATAACCGTGTCGGTCGGTAATTTTTGTGCAAACTCCGTATAGTAATTTCGGGAGCCCATTCGTCCGTCGCAGCCGCCCATCACAAAGAATTTGCGGATAGCGCCTGTTTTAACAGCATCAACCACTTTGTCGGCAAGCGAAATCACCTGATGATGAGCAAATCCCCCGATGATTTCACCGGTTTCAATCTCTGTTGGCGGAGCACATTTTTTGGCATGTTCAATGAGTTCGGAGAAGTCCTTCGGCGCTCCGTTTTTCCTGTCGGGAATGTGTTTAAAACCTTCAAAGCCGGATGACCCGGTGGTATAAACCTTGTCGGAATAGGTTGAACTTCTTCGTGGCGGAACAATACAGTTGGTGGTAAAAAGCACAACACCGTTAAAGTTTTCAAAATCTTCGGTTTGGCGCCACCAGGCACTGCCGTAATTTCCCACAAAATGGTCGTATTTCTTAAATGCCGGATAGTAGTTTGCAGGCAGCATTTCACTGTGAGTGTAAACATCCACGCCGGTGCCTTCGGTCTGCTTCAGCAGCTCTTCCATATCTTTCAGATCGTGACCGCTGATGAGGATTCCCGGGTTGTTGCGGACGCCGATATTTACCTTTGTAATTTCAGGATTCCCGTAGCTGGATGTGTTTGCCTTGTCAAGCAGCGCCATTACCTGAACGCCGTATTTCCCGGTTTCTAAAACCAGGGCTGTGAGCTCATCTGCCGAAAGCGAATCATCGGTGGTTGCCACAAGTGCACGCTGCATAAAAGCGTAAATTTCATCTTCTTCATAGCCTAAGTTCCATGAATGCTCGGCGTAGGCAGCCATTCCTTTCAGCCCGTAAATCGTGAGTTCGCGAAGGGAGCGCACATCTTCATTTTCAGTTGCCAAAACGCCCACTTCTTTTGCTTTTTCTTCCATTTCTGCTTCGCTTTCCCCTCTCCAGAGCGCACCGTCAAAAGTGATGTCTTCAGTTTCTCCCCCGGCAGTAGCCAGCTGTTTTTTTACGGTATCCCGTAGTTCGTATGCTTTCAGAATTTGTGAAACAAAGCGGCTTTTATCAAAATTTGCATTGGTGATAGTCATAAACAGGCTTTCCACAATGAAAAAGTTGACTTCCGGGTTTTCAACACCTAACGCTCTCAATCTTACCGAATAGTGTGAAATTCCCTTGCAAATGTGCATCAGCAAATCCTGCAGATTAGCCACGTCAAACGTTTTTCCGCAGGTACCTTTCACAACGCAGCCTTCATTTTTGGCTGTCTCCTGACATTGATAGCAAAACATTTTATACATAATATCCGATTTAATTATTTTCTCTTTTCAAAAATACAAAAGTAGCTGACAATGTCTATGAATTTTGTAACTAAAGTTACAATAATCGACATTGCAGGCATCTGGGATGGTACTGTATTTTGAGAAAATCCGGAAGCCTTTTTCCTGTTTCAGAACCTTAACAAGATATTAATTTAGCTGACAATCAGCTAACTACTAAGGCTGATAAAAAAATAAGGTTTTTAGGGAAAAATGGGAAATAGATTCAAAAACTTGTCCGTAGAACAAAATGTGATTAACCACAGGTTTGCACCTGTGGTTATGGGGCGACTAAACAGTCAGCTGCCCGGCGGGCAGCACTATTCAATCCATGCCGCCTGTGCAATCCAGACAGGCTAACGCATAGCTGTCATATTCATCGAAAGCGGGACCTGGTTTTCCATCAAATACGATAATCCGGTCGAGCCGGATTTCCTCATCGCCGGAGAGGCGGATAAAATCTTCACCTTTGGAAGTTGTTATTATTTTTTCAGCAATTCCGTGCACATTTTTAAGTGAATTTCCTTCACCGAAATAGTGAACTGTAACCATTTCTCCTAAAGAGATTGCCTGTTCAACAGGTTCATAATAATCCGGGTCAACAGGAAGAAATATTGTTTTCATTTTCTGAAATTTAAAAAAAAGAACGAGGGAAAAATCCCGAACAGCTGAACTGAAAAACTGCTTCAGGTTGTTGAAGGTATGATTGAAAGGAGAATCAATCACTTTCGCTGAAGCAATTTTTCGTTCACAATCAATTAAGCATGAAAACTATCCTCTAACTCCTGTGCTTTCGGAAAAAGGATATTGTTTTCAAGATGGATATGCCTGTGCAGATCCTTTTCAAAATCGGCAAGCTGCCTGAATGTTACGGCATAAGTTGAGCAGCCGTCGGAAGGGACCGTATAACCGTCGGTCAGTTCTGAAATTCTTTCAAAACGGTCGCCTTCATCCTGATGCTCGGCTACCATCGCTTCAATAGAGTTTGAAACTTCGCCAAACGGCGCTGACGGTAATCCCTGATTTTCACTTTTTGCCCGCTCCATTCTTCTGATATAGGGGAAAAGCATAAGCTCTTCCTTCTGCATGTGCATGGTAAGCTCACCGGCAGTGATGTAGAATTCATCCTTCACTTTTGCAAGTTCGGGATGCTTATCCCCGTGTACTTTTGCAATTTTATCGATATTCTCCTTCAATACGGGAATATTCTTTCTCACGTAGGCGTGGTGCCTGTTCACAATGTACTCAGCCAGAGAAGTGAGGTCCAGATTGTTGATGTAATCGGCATCCGGATCGGATTCCTGCATGGTTTCATTGAGCTGCCCAATCAGCACTTCAGGCTGAATACCTGCCTTTTCGCAGGCGGCGCCGATAGTCTGATTCCCACCGCAGCAATAATCTATGTTGTTGGACTGAAAGGTTGTGGCAGTTTTGTAGTTTATCTTAACCACTTCGCCAACCGGTGTGTCTGTTGTAATATTCATGACTTATAAATTTAATGCATTACGCAAAAGTACTAAAAATATAACAAAAGACAAAAAGGTCTTGTTTTGTGGTTTGCGAAATTTAACACACTTGAAATGGGTTGTTTTCAGCACTTTCTGAGATAATAATCATAAGATATAATGATTTTTAAACGGCTTACGTTAAACTTTTACTTTTCCTTCGGTTTAGCCGGTTAAAAGCGCTGTTTTTTGAATAAAATTCGGTATTTTATGGGGAAACACCAAAGTCTTTTGTTTAACTCAATAAAATAAAACAATGAAAATCAGGAAGATTAAAATAATGCGTGGCCCAAATCTATGGTCAATCCGAAGAGATAAATTAATAGTGATGATACTGGATTTGGAAGAAATGGAAGAGAAACCTTCCAATTTAATACCCGGTTTTTCTGAACGCCTTAAAAAGTTTTTACCCACCTTGTATGAACACAGATGTTCTGAGGGGGTGTCCGGTGGCTTTTTCAAACGGGTTGACGAAGGAACGTGGATGTCGCACATTATTGAACATATTGCCTTGGAAATTCAGACTTTGGCAGGAATGGATACCGGCTTTGGCAGAACTCGCGGCTACGGTGAAAAAGGGGTTTACAATGTTGTTTTCAGCTATGAAGTTGAAAGAGTTGGAAAATATGCTGCAAAAGCCGCAGTTTCTATATGTGAAGCCTTGATAGAAGGAACAGAAAAAGAGTATGGTTTAGATGCTGATATTCAGAAAATGAGAGAACTGCGGGAAAAGGACAGATTCGGTCCGAGCACAAATTCGATTATCATCGAAGCCGAAAGCAGGGGAATTCCATGGATAAGATTAGATGATAATTCTCTTTGTCAATTGGGATATGGAGCAAATCAACGAAGAATCAGAGCCACTGTAACCAGTGAAACCAGCAGTATTGGTGTGGAACTTGCCTGCAACAAGGGAAAAACGCGAACTATTCTGAAAGAAGCTCAGGTTCCGGTACCGGAAGGACGAACCATGAAAAACAAGGAAAACCTGAAAGAAGCCTGCGAAGAATTGGGTTACCCGATTGTGATAAAACCGATAAGCGGCAATCACGGACGGGGAATTACCACAAATATATGCACTTTTAAGGAAGCTCTAAAAGCATTCCGGCAAGCCAAAAGCATTTCTGAAAAAGTGGTTGTGGAACGGTTTATCCCGGGAGTTGATTACCGGCTTTTAGTCATCAACAACAAATTTACAGCAGCTGCAAGAAGAAATCCGGCTCAGGTAACAGGAGATGGCAAGCTAACTATCCGCCAGCTTGTTGGTGAACTCAACAGCGATCCAAGGCGTGGTTACGGACATGAGAAGGTACTGACTCAGATAACAATAAATAATCTGACAAAGTCAATTTTAGAGAAAAAAGGACTTACGGAAAATTCTGTTCCCAAAATGGGAGAAAAAGTGATACTCAAAGATACCGCCAATCTTAGCACAGGCGGAACATCTGATGATGTTACAGATATAGTTCACCCTGAGATTGTGGCAATGGCAGAACGAATATCGATGATAATTGACCTGGATATTTGTGGAATAGATGTAATGACTTCAGACATAAGCAGACCGCTATACGAGACCGGCGGTGCAGTTTTGGAGGTAAATGCAGCTCCAGGTTTCAGGATGCACCTTTTTCCTACATCAGGATTGCCAAGAAATGTTGCTGCTCCCGTTGTTGACAAGTTATTCCCGGAAAAAGGAAAAACCGGAAGAATTCCCATTGTGGCTGTAACCGGAACAAACGGAAAAACAACAACGGTAAGACTTATCGCACACATGGCAAAAATGAGTGGTTCTCGAGTAGGTTATACCACTTCTGACGGGATTTATATACAAAACAGAATGCTCGTGGATGGTGATTGCACCGGACCTGTCAGTGCACAATTTGTCTTAAAAGATCCAACAGTCAATTTTGCAGCCTTAGAGTGTGCCAGAGGAGGCATTCTTCGTGCCGGACTTGGATTTAAAAAGTGCAACGTGGGGATTGTTGCCAATGTAGCCGATGATCATCTCGGAATTGACGGAATTCACACAACAGAACAATTGGCAAGAGTGAAAGGAGTTGTTGCCGAAACAGTTATGCCGGATGGTTATGCCGTTTTAAATGCTGAGGATGATCTTGTCTATTCCATGAGAGACAATTTGAAATGCAAAATAGCTCTTTTTGCCATGGATGAAGATAATCCAAGAATTAAGGCATTGCAAATGCTCGGGGGGATAACGGCAGTTTATGAAAACGGATATGTCACTTTGTGCCGTGGCGGATGGAAAATGAGAATTATGAAAGCGGAAGATATTCCGTTAACATTTGAAGGGAAAGCATACTTTATGATTCAAAATATTCTGCCTGCAATTATCACCGGTTATGTTCAGGGATTTTCACTGGAAGATATAAGGGCAGCCCTGCACACTTTTGTGCCTACTCCCACTCAGATTCCCGGACGGATGAACATGTTCAAGTTCAATGATTTTAATGTTCTGGTTGATTATGCCCATAATCCTGCCGCAATGAGAGCCTTAAAAGGATTTACTGATAAAATTGAGGCTGCGAGGAAAATTGGTGTTATCGGAGGTGTGGGCGACAGAAGAGACCAGGATACTATCGGACTTGGCAAAATTGCAGCACAAATGTTTGATAAAATTATTATTAGGCAAGACCAGAACCTCAGAGGAAGAACCACAGAAGAAATTGTTGATCTGATTGAAAAGGGAATTAAAACAACTAATTTGAAAAGAAAAGTGATATCAATTCCAAATGAGAGGGAAGCGGTAATTTTTGCATTAAACAGTGCAAGAAAAGGATCATTAGTAGTGGTTTGCAGTGATGCGATTTCTTCATCCCTTAAGCTCATAAAAAAGATTAAGAACCAGGAAGATACCGATAAAAGAATAATTGGTGTTGCTTAATGAAAAAACAGTTCGTATTCATTTTGCAGTGAAAATATTATTCTGCCACCAGAATATATGCTCCGAATTGCGAATCTTTACGAACAGGCGTTAGCGGAAAAAAGCCGGAATCAATGCTAAAATCTTTAATCCGCAGGGGAAATTGGCTTTTCATCTCCTTTATAAATTCTGAAAAAGATTTTCCCGGCTGATAAAATGTTTTGAAAACAGCAGTTTTTCCTGGTGTTACCACTTTTTCAAAATGCAAAGAGAGCAGCCCCATATTTTGCCTGACGTTAATTTCTAAACAGGGATTAACTTGTAGTTTCCCGTTTTCATCCCGGAAAATCAAAATATCAACACCGAAATTTCCCTCATAGAGCCGGGTAAATTCACTGTTCCCCAATGCTCTGATGAGCTGAAACGGAAGTGTGCCGGACAGTGTCTCAGCATATTGAGCAACTTCGGATTCAATCCGTGGGAAAAAACTGCTTTCAGCAGCATTATGCCAGCCATTCAAAAAGTTTCCCTGATACTGTCCTTTCCCATCAGTAAAAAATCTGCTGATTCCGAGATATTCGATTTTCCCCTGTACTGCCCTGAACTGAAAAGCCATATCCAAAACCTTGTCCAACAATGGCTCTGCGATGGCGTATCCCTGTTCGTTGATTATCCCTAAAAGTTTTTCCCACACTTTTTCAATCACCGGAAATTTGGTGATGCGCTGCAATCCTCTTCCTGAGCTACTCCATGGCGCTTTTATCATCACTTTTCCCCACCGGGCGATGCAATCCTCAATATCTTTCCTTGTTTTGCAAATTTTCGGAAGAAGCTCCGGCGGCAAAGAGATTTCAACGGGAATTTTCTTCAAAATTTCAAGCGCAAATTTTCTTGAAGATATCTCCTTGTGTTCCGGCTTCCAGTTGAAAACCGGTGAATTTTGAAATTCGGATGAACAGGACTTTTTTAACGGTTCCAACAGCCGATGAGAAGCCGGACTCCAACCCCACGGGCGCAGCCTGTCTTTTGGAAGAAGCTGAAAATTAATATCTGTTGTAACCGATTGAATGGGAAAAAACTGCGGCGGAGTTTTGCCGATTGCCGGTAGCATTTGCAGATAATCATCCGGCGGAAGCTCCCTGACCAATAAAATATCTTCCGGCTGCATCAAAAAAATCAGCAGCAACTCCAAATCTTTTTCCATTTGCCGGAGCCGTTTATTGGGCTGCCACGATGGCCGCCCGTTTGCCACGGCAAGCTCGCAGGTGGGGTTAAAAAGAAAAATATCAGGAAAGCGCTTTTTCATGGAACAGTAAATTAAAACGCCAGCGGCACATCTGCCGGGCGTTTATGCTTCCAGCGCCGGTGCGACCACAAGTAATATTCCGGCTTTGCCACAATAATCTCCTCCATTTTGTGGACATAAGCCTTCATTATTTCCGCTTCGCTGTGATTTTCAGGATTCTCAAAAAGTGTTTCAAATGTGAGTTCATAGTAGCCGCGCCTGATTTTGTCGATTCTAATAAAAACCACCGGATGGTTGAATTTGCGGGAAATTGCTGCCGCCCCGGGATAAAAGAGCGTTTCCTGATTCAGAAAAATTGTCCAGTGTTTATGAAACGCCGGTGGCGTCTGGTCGCCGACAAGCCCGGGAGCCACCAACTCTTTCTCCTGATTTGCTTTTACTAACCGGCGAAGTACGTGCGTCATGGGAACCGTTTCAGCATCAAAACGGCTGCGGATATTTTGAAAATACCTCTCAAATTGCTGGTTGTGAAGCGGCTTGTAAACTGCCAGAATCTTATGTCTCAGGAAAAGCGAAAAAATATTTGTCCACTCCCAGTTACTATAGTGCATGGTTATCATAATCACACTTCTTCCCTGCTCGAAAAAACGGTTCATCAACTCCGGATTTTTAATGCGCATTCGTTTTTTGAACTCTTTTTCACCGATGCCCGCAACTTTTACAATTTCAACCATCAGATCGGCAAAATGACGATAGAAGCGCCTGCGGATTTTGCGAATTTCCTTTTCTGTTTTTTCGGGGAAAGAGTTTCTCAAATTGTCATAAACAACCTTTTTACGGTATCCGACAAGGTAAAAAATCAGAATAAAAAGAAAGTCTGAAACAAGATAAAGCACGCTCAAAGGCAATTTTGATAAGAGCTTTAAACAGAAAATGCCAATATGTGAAGATTTTTTTTTACTCATCACAAGCTTAAATTGATGGTAAAACTACATTTTTTTAAATAAATTCGCCTCTGTTTTTCACCTTACACCGCAAATGAGCAGACTATTTTACAAGAAGATTTGGTTTTATTGTTTTCAATCTAAAAATGAAGTTATGAGGATCCGCCTGACTATTTTACTGATAGCGTGCACTTTGACAGCTGTTGCCCAGCCCGTTTTCATCGCCCATCGCGGAGCGTCATATCTTGCTCCAGAGAATACAGTTACTTCCACAGCCCTGGCATGGGAAATCGGAGCGGATGCCGTGCTGGCAGATGTTCAGCTCACCATCGACAACCGGGTAATCGTTTTGCACGATAAGGAGACCAAAAGAGTTTCCGCGGGCGGAAAGAATTTATCGGTTAAAAAAACTCCGTCTCTTGTTTTGCGGGACGTGGATGTGGGCAGCTGGAAAGACAAAATTTACAAAGGAGAGAAAATCCCTTTTTTATCAGAAATTATTGAAACGATTCCAGAAGGAAAGCAGCTTATAATCAATATTATAAGCAGCATCGAAATAGTCCCTCATCTGAAACGGGTGATTGAAAAGAGCGGAAAACAGGAACAAGTGGTTTTTAGCTGTTTTGACTGGAATACGGCATTGAAAATCAGAAATGAATTTCCCGGCAACGCCTGCTTTTGGAAAACTTCAACCCAAAAAGGGTTAAGGAAGAAAATGGCAGATGCAGCGGCAGCCAGACTGGCAGGCATCAGCCTGAGCTATAAAATTATTGACGAAAGTGTCATGCAACTGGCTCGCGAATCCGGCCTTGAAATACATGCATGGACAGTAAATGATCCCGAAATTGCCAAAAAATTGGTAAAATTAGGTGTAAATGCACTCATTACCGACCGTCCCGGATGGTTGAAAAATGAGCTGAAAAAACCATAAAAAAAGGGGCTTTTGCCCCTTTTTTTATTTTGCAACTTTTTCAAGCCATTTAACCATGCTAAGCATCACCAACATTGATAATCCGGTGGCAATCACAAACACTAACCAGCAAGCCCAGATTGGCACTTTGGTATAGAGAATTCCGCCGATGAAAAGTATCGAGTTGCCAACAGCAGTTGCCGCAAGCCACAATCCCTGCATTAATCCCTGCAGGTGCGGTGGTGCAACTTTCGACACAAATGACAGCCCCAACGGAGAGATAAACAGCTCAGCCACAGTCAGGATAAAATAAAGAATAATCATCACCCACGGCGTTACCCGTATAGCGGCTATCTGTTCTGCGCTCATGCTTGAAAGGGCTTCTTTTGACGGAAGAGCAAAAGAGTAAATCATCAGATATACATAGGCTAAAGCGGCAATTCCCATACCTATGGCAATCTTCATGGGAGTTGAAGGTTCTCTGTTAGCTTTTTTCAAAGCTCCGAAAATCCACATAATAAGCGGAGTAAGCAACACCACAAAAATCGGATTCACACTTTGAAAAATTTCAGCGCCTTTTATGGTAGTAAATTTCAAGTCAATGTTAATCACGTCTAAATCAACATAATCGCGGGCGAAGTAGGTCAGCGAATAACCGTTCTGATGGAACGACAACCAGAAGAAAATCACTACGCCAAATACTGCAAACAGTGCAAATATGCGCTGTCTGATTTCCTGAATACTCATCTGAATCTCCTCTTTTGATATGTGCGATGGCTCATTTTTCAGATTTATCGCCTTTTTCGCCGGATCAGGAAAAGTATTTTTGTTGACAACAAAGATTATAAGGGAGATAATCATGGCTATTATAGCTACTCCAAACGCATACTGAAAACCACGGTTGAAAACTTCGAGATAATTGTTTGAGAATGCGCCTAAATCGGTAACAACCGAACCGTCAAGCATTACATTATTGGCGTATTCAGTCAGTCGTGCATGTGATTCCACAGGCATTGCGCTGCCTTTGGCTATATATTCGTGGCACAATTCGGGCAGTGAACCGTTGTAGTCGTAATTATGCACTTTTAACCACCAGTTGCGTGCACCGATAGCGATGAACGGCGCAAACATGGCTCCGATATTTATAAACATATAGAAAATCTGAAACCCGGAGTCCCGGCGCTCGGAATATTCCGGGTTATCGTACATTTGACCAACCAAAGCCTGCAGGTTTCCTTTAAACAGACCGTTACCAAACGATATGATCATAAGTCCGGCAACAGTGATGGCAAGATATAAACCAAAGTTTGGAACAGGAGTGGGAGTAGGAACGGCAATAACCAAATAGCCGATTGCCATTAACACAATACCCGTAAAAATAGTGCCTTTATAATTTTTGGTGCGGTCGGCGATAAAGCCGCCCGCCAGAGCCAATAAATAGATTGAAGCATAAAAGGCAGAATAGATATAGCCAGTTGTGGTTTCCGACAATCCGAATTTTGACGATATAAAAAGCGTCAGGATAGCCATCATAATGTAAAACCCAAATCGCTCGCCCATATTCGACAGGGCAGCGCCAATTAGACCTTTTGGATGATTTTTGAACATAGAAAAACAGTTAAAATGATTTTTAAAATAAGTTGCTAAAAAACAATGAATTAATAATTTAAAATAAAAGGCGCTAAAATAAAAAGTTTTTCGGACAATCCCTTTTCAATTTGAAACTTAACCGACTATTTCAGACTGAAAACCGGCCAGCATCTCTGTCGAAAAGTTATTTTCATTTTATGTTTGTTTCAGCACCTTAAAAAGCACGAAAATTTACGAAAAGTAGCCAAAAGTCAGCCTGTCACCATTACTTCTCATTACCTTTTTTGAAATAAAAACCAATCATTTAGAATGGGTTAAACCCATTCCAATTGAATGTTCACCAATAAAATTTAAACATAACAAAAGGCTGGAAATCAACTGATTCAGCAAACACTATCAACCATTCATCCCACCCCAACTCACTCCGGGCGGATGCTGCCGATGAACCGGGCAATGTTTTCCTTTAATCCGGCGCCGTTTTGCAGGGCTTTCACAAATGCGCTGCCGATGATGGCGCCGCTTGCATATTTGCAGGCATTTTCAAATGTTCCCCTGTCTGAAATGCCAAAACCGATAAGGTGCGGATTGCTCAGATTCATCTGCTGTATGCGCTCAAAATAGTCTTTGTGGAAATCCTCCACTTTTTTCCCGTCTCCGGTTGTGGAAGCTGCGGAAACCATGTAAATAAACCCGCTGCCGGTGCGGTCAATGATGCGGATTCGCGCTTCTGTCGTTTGTGGGGTAATCAGTAAAACATTGTGCAGGTTATTTTCTGTGAAAAAGTGTTTGTAGTGCTCCTCAAATTCATCCGGAGGAAGATCGGGCAGAATGACGCCGTCAATTCCCGTTTCGCTGCACTTTTTACAGAAATTTTCCACGCCAAACTGCATTACAGGATTAAAATAACCCATGAGAATCAGCGGAATTTTTACTGATTTACGGATATCCTTCAACTGTTCAAAAAGAATTTTCAGCGACATTCCGTTTTTGAGCGCCTGCTGATTACTTTTCTGAATGGTTGGACCGTCGGCTGAAGGGTCGGAAAAAGGGATGCCGATTTCAATTAAATCGACACCGTTTTTCTCTAATTCGCAAATGATTTCCGCCGTGTCGTTTAAGTTTGGGAAACCTGCCGTGAAATATATGGAGAGAATATTATTTCTTTTTGTTTGAAAGAGATGGTCAATTCTGTTGTTCATAATAAATATTTTTAAAAAAAATTGCGGATAGAAGCTGTATCAAAAAGTGTTTCTCTGATTTTCAACAATTTTATTGTGCGTGTTCTTCATTTTAGTATCCAAAATAGTTGAGGTAAGTTTCCATGTCCTTATTTCCGCTTCCCGAAAGATTGACTACGTTTATGTCATCGGGATTCATGCGGACCATTTCGAGCGCTGCCAGTGCATGAGCCGATTCCAATGCCGGAATAATTCCCTCCTTTTTGGTGAGTAGCAGGGCTGCATTCAGCGCCTCTTTGTCGGTTGCAGCCAGAACTTTGGCGCGTCCGGTGCGGTGCAGGTGAGCGTGCAGCGGACCAATTCCAGGATAATCAAGTCCTGCCGAAATGGAATAGGGCTCGGTGATTTGTCCGTCGGCATTTTGCATCAGCATGGTTTTGCTGGCATGGAGCACTCCCGGCGAACCCACATGCAGCGTGGCGGCAGTCTCCTGTGTATCAATGCCCTCTCCGGCAGCTTCAACGCTGATCAGCTCAACTTTTTCATCATTCAGATAGTGATAAAAAGCTCCGGCAGCATTGCTCCCGCCACCAATACAGGCAATAATTCGGGTTGGAAATTTGCTGCCCGTTTTTTCCAAAAGCTGCTTTTTCATTTCGCGGCTGATTACCGACTGAAACCTTGCCACCATATCGGGATAGGGGTGTGGTCCCACAACCGAACCGATAATGTAGTGCGTATCTTCGGGATTGCTGATCCAATCGCGCATCGCTTCGTTGGTGGCATCTTTCAGTGTCCGGTTTCCGCTGCTGACGGGAATTACCGTTGCACCTAACATTTTCATTTTTTTCACGTTGGGCGCCTGTCGCTCAACATCCAGCGCACCCATGTAAACCACGCACTGCATCCCTTTAAGCGCACAAACAGTGGCAGTTGCCACGCCGTGCTGTCCGGCGCCGGTTTCGGCAATAATGCGCTTTTTGCCCAACTTGCGTGCTAATAGAATTTGCCCAACCGTATTATTCAGCTTGTGCGAACCGGTGTGGTTTAAATCTTCCCTTTTCAGGAAAATTTTGGTGCCGTAGTGCTCCGATAGACGACCCGCAAAATAGAGCGGCGACGGGCGTCCCACATAATCTTTCAGCAATTGGGCGTATTCGCTTTTAAACTCCTCTGATTCAATAATATCTAAATAGCTGTTTTTCAGCTTTTCAATGTTTGGGAACATCATTTCGGGAATCCAGGCTCCGCCAAATTCACCATAATATCCCTTTTTATTCACTTCGTAATTCATGTGATATAGTTGTTTTTGAATTTTTATTTTGAAAAAGTCTTTTATATGTTAATTGATTAAATTTTCAACTTTTAATCTGCTTTTTGATTTTTAAGCCGCTAAAATAGTAAAACCTGCCTGCCTGCTCTCTCCGGCAGGCGGGCACAAAAGTTCATCAAAAGCCTTAACTCTGATTGTCAACTCTTTGTAAGGCTTAGTGATTTCGTGGTTTTGTGGCATCTCTTTAATTTTAATTTTCAGTTTTAAAATCAGATTCAATTTTAATCTCCGTAATGAATTTCCTGAGCTTTTCCATATTTTTCAAACCC
>CAYNOQ010000022.1:0-31588 GCA_964398855.1 uncultured Mariniphaga sp.
GATTTGCAAATGGCATAGGATTCCGGGTTTATTTCCTGCCCAAAAACCTTCAAATCTGCTTTGGGATTGAGCTCTTTTACGTACTGCTCAGCCACTGAAAGCATGCCGCCTGTTCCACAGGCAGGGTCATAAAGTGTTTTCACAATTCCCTCTTGTGTGAGTATCTCTTTATCTTCGATAAACAGCACATTCACCATCAGGCGAATAACTTCTCTTGGGGTAAAGTGCTCTCCGGCTGTTTCGTTGGACTGTTCAGCAAATTTTCTGATAAGTTCCTCAAAAGTGTAACCCATTTCCATCGAATCCATATCCGTGAGGTCAATTTCCTGAAATGCTTTAACTACCCGGAAAAGAATATCCGTTTTAGGGTCATCCATACGGTCAATTTGGTCATCAAAATTGAAGTATTCAATGATTTCTCTTGCACTTGTGGAGAAACCGTTGATAAAGTTTCTGAGATTTGCGGCAATATTGTTTGGGTCGGCAATTAGTTTGTCGAAATTGAATTGGCTGCTATTGTGAAAGTTAAAACCTGCCACTTTATTCAATGCAATATCTTTGGCAGTTTCCTGCATCGTATCTACTTTCGGCAAATAGTCCAACACCTTCTGTTTGTTTGGTTCAAGTACGCAGTCTAATCGTCTTAATACTGTCATTGGCAAGATTACTTTTCCATAGTCCGACTGCTTATAATCACCTCGCAGCAGATCTGCCACTCTCCAAATCAGGTCTGCTTTCTCTTTAAAATTCTTCATTTACTGTCTTTAATCGATTTTCAAAATTAATACTCCGTTTTCGTGCATTGGTAAAAGCCAAATTAGTTTAAATGTATATGCCTCTTTTGGCAAATTGCCTATCTTCTTTATTTACTCAACCAAGATACAAACTTTCATCAATAAAAATCATAAAACTTTTGCCAGCCAAAATCTATATCCTGTATAAAACCAAGATCAGCAAACAGATATTCAGCAAACTACATTTTAAATTATTTTTCAACGGCTGAACATATGATTTTTTACATCAATAAAAACGAAGCTATTTACGCTGAGACTTTAATTTCAACTCTTCAGCAAAAGTTGAAATTATAAAGCTATATGTTACGATCCATTTATAAAACAATCAGCAAGTAGATTAATGCCAAATTTAGGCGCTGTTTTACAGGAAAGAATTGATAAAAAATCAAACTTCAAAGAACTTTAAATTAAGTTTACAAAATCAAAAACCCGAAAACTGTGTTGTATTGTTGATTTTGTGTTATGCGCATCTGGTGAACTCAACTTCGCATCATCTCAAGATTTCTGAAAATAAACGGACAGAACATTTATCATCAATTAAAACATGAAATTATGGACTATCAGGACAATGTTTCGCTCACCTATAGAAGGTTAAGAAGAATTATCGGCTATTTAGGGATTTTTTTGCCTGTTATCCTTGTTTTAGCTTCCATTTTCGGCACTTACGTAAAACTTCAGCCATCCATCAGCCACTATTATTACACCAATATGCGTGAAGTTTTCACCGGAATACTTTGTGCCGTGGGACTGTTTTTAATCCGCTACCAGGGGTTTGGGAATGAAAAATGGTGGAAAAATGACACGCTGCTCACCAACATTGCCGGGTTCATGGCATTTGGAGTAGCTTTGATTCCGACAAATCCCGAAATCGGGATGGACAAGGTCTATTCGTTAGTTCCGATTGACAAAACTTATTTGGGCTATATTCATTATGGCTTTGCCGGGGTATTGTTTACAATTTTTGCAATGATGTCGCTGTTTGTTTTCACTATTGGGCAAAACCGGGATAAAGGTGTTCCGTCAAGCATTTTAGATGAAAATAACATTTACCGGCTATGCGGAATTCTGATTTTACTGTTTGTTGTTCTTGTGCCGCTTTCAGGGCTGCTGTTTCCCAATTTTAAATACTCCACATTTCTGTTTGAGGCGCTTTCGCTATTCACTTTCGGAATCAGCTGGCTGATTAAAGGAAGGGCGTTGGGTGATAAAGGTGTTGTGGGAGAGAAGATTTACGGAGAACGAAATCTTTGAAAGTGTTCAACAGTAAAGCAAAAAAGAACAGCTCACGGAGAATTCCTTGAGCTGTTCTTTTATGTATATAACCTGACTACTCTGAAAACCGGCCGGTATTACAATTCCCTGATCCAGATGTTTTTGAAACTTACCGGATTCCCATGGTCCTGCAGGATTATGCTTCCCGCTCCGTGCTTTTTGACGCTGTATTCCGGAATACCGATATATTCGGTCGGACCGCGCACATCCACATTATTCTGTACCAACACACCGTTATGAAGCACGGTAACTTTAGGCGGAGTAAAATAGGTGCCGTCATCGTTAAAGCGCGGCGCTGTGTAAATAATGTCATAGGTCTGCCATTCGCCCGGCGCCTTGCAGGCATTCACAAGCGGAGCGTGCTGCTTATAAATACTGGCAGCCTGCCCGTTACGATAGCTTCGGTTATCGTAACTGTCTAAAACCTGCACTTCGTATCTCTCCTGCAGAAAAATTCCGCTATTCCCGCGCCCCTGGCTTGTTCCCACAATTTCGGTTGGCGAGCGCCACTCGATATGCAGCTGAAAGTCATTAAAAACACGCTTGGTTTTAATAACTCCCTCCCCTTTTACAACCGTAACGCAACCATCTTCCACTTTCCAACCCGGCGCTCCACCTTTGCCGTTGGTCCATTCACGCCCGATATCGACACCATCAAAAAGAACAATGGCATCCGAGGGAGCATCCAGCGGCGTGACGCCCGGAGTAACCAACGGAACCTCGGGATCCCAGATTTCGGTCATTTCCGGCTTCATGGGCATAGGTCCGTCAGTTTGAGCCAAAACTTGAAAAACTGCAAACAGCAGTAACACAGATACAATTCCAATCTTCTTCATCTTAATAATTTATTTGGTTGACAATAAAGTAATCGCTGTTTAAAGATTCAACTCCTCAATAATAGCATCAATTTTTGCATCGGCTGTTTTTTCTGCCTCAGCGTAATCGGCGCGCGAATTCAATTCTCCTTTCACTTCAAAATAGAACTTAATTTTTGGTTCCGTTCCCGAAGGGCGCACTGAAATTTTGGTTCCGTCTCCGGTGAAGAACTGAAGCACATTCGATGTAACTTTCTGATCAATTTCCTTCACTTCGCCGGTAATCAGATTTTTAGCCTTCAGCAGGGAAAAATCATTTATACACTCAACCGGTGAGCCGCCTAACTTCCGTGGCGGTTCCGAACGAAATTTGCGCATTATTTCCTGAATTTCATCTGCACCTTCCTTTCCAGGGCGCACAATAGATTTCATTTTTTCAAGAGAATAACCGTATTCAAGGTAAATATCCTGAAGAAGTTCATAAAGAGTTTTTCCCTGTTCTTTTGCCCATGCCGTAATTTCAGCCATCAGCGCACAGGATGAAATGGCGTCTTTGTCGCGCACAAAATCGGCAGGCATAAAACCGAAGCTCTCTTCACCGCCGCCAATGAATTTTTTCTTTCCTTCGTTTTCGCGGATAACTTCGGCAATAAACTTAAATCCGGTGTAAACATCGTAAAATTCAATATCGTTTTTGGATGCTATTTCGGCGATGAGTTCCGTAGAAACTATGGTTTTCACAATATATTCATTGCCTTTCAGCGCGCCGGATTTCTTCATCTGTGTGATAATATAATAGACAAAAATCAGCGCCGTCTGATTTCCGTTGAGAATCACAAACTCACCCTTCTCATTTTTCACTGCCACGCCATAGCGGTCAGCATCAGGGTCGGTTGCCATGATCAATTCAGCATCCACCTCATACCCTTTTTTAATCGCCATCTCCATGGCAGCTTTCTCCTCGGGATTTGGCGAAATAACCGTTGGAAAATCACCACTGACCACATCCTGTTCGGGAACATTGATGATGTTGGTGAACCCAAATTTCCGAAGCGCCGCCGGACCAAGTTTCACAGCCGTGCCGTGAATAGGGGTGAACACAATTTTCATATCCTTGTGTTTTTCAACAACTTCAGGTGAGAGCGAAACTGTTTTCACTTTTTCAAGGAATTTGTTATCCATCTCCTCACCCATAATTTCGATAAGATCGTCAGAGCCGTCAAACAGAATATCCTCAACTTTCACTTTCGACACCTCCTCAACAATATTGACATCGTGGGGTGAAACAACCTGCGAGCCATCGTTCCAGTATGCCTTGTATCCGTTATACTCTTTGGGATTGTGCGATGCAGTGATGATGATTCCGCTCTGACAGCCAAGCTCTCTGAGGGCAAACGAAAGTTCGGGAGTTGGCCTCAAATCTTCAAACAGATAGGTTTTAATTCCGTTTGCTGCGAAAACCTTTGCACTGCTTTCGGCAAAAGTGCGGCTGTTGTTGCGGCAATCGTGCCCAATGGCAACCTTAATCTGAGGCAAATGGGCAAACTCCTTTTTCAGATAATTTGCAAGTCCCTGATTTGCTGCGCCAATGGTGTATTTATTTACACGATTTGTGCCTGCTCCCATAATTCCGCGAAGACCGCCCGTGCCAAACTCAAGGTTTTTGTAGAAAGCATCTATTAACTCTGTTTTATCGTCAGAGCCAAGCATTCGCCTGACCTCTTTTCGTGTTTCTTCGTCATATTTATCTGAAAGCCACTCCTGTGCCTTCTCCTGAACCTGTTTTAATAACTCTTTTTCCATAAATATATTCTTTTAAAGTTTTTTCAGAAATTGTTTCAAGCTCTCCCTCCAGTATGGAATTTCAAGATTAAAAGTAGTTTTAATTTTTGATTTATTCAATACGCTGAAATGTGGACGTTGCACAGATGAATGAAATTCATCCGACAACACCGGGTTTACCTTGCAATCCATACCGGAAAACTCAAAAATTGTTTTGGCAAAATCATACCAGCTCGCCACTCCTTCGTTTGAATAGTGGTAAATGCCGCTGTTTTTTTTCCGGTTGTTTTTATCGTCCCGGCTGACAATCGTGAGGACGGCACGCGCCAAATCTTCGGCACAGGTAGGCGTTCCCACCTGGTCATATATCACATTTACAAAGCCACGCTCCTCCCCTAACCTGAGCATCGTTTTAACGAAATTATTTCCATACAAAGAGTAGAGCCACGATGTGCGAACGATTATTGTATCAGAATTTAATTTAAGACTTCGCCTTTCGCCGGCAAGCTTGGTAGCGCCATAAATTCCTGTCGGGCTTACAGCATCTTCCTCTGTGTAGGGAACAGATGATTTTCCGTCGAAAACATAATCGGTGGAGATGTGAATAAACCCCGCCTGCAATTTTTTTGTCGCTTCTGCCAGAATTCCGGGTGCAACCGTGTTGACAGCCTCGGCATTTTCAGCATCCGTTTCCGCTTTTTCCACAGCGGTGAAAGCTGCACAATTAATTACGTATCCGGGATTAAATTCCCGGAAGTAGTCCGACACAGCTTTTTTTGAGATGATGTCTAACGAGTCGATATCCGTAAAAAGAAATTCCCACTGCGGGAATTGTACCGAAAGCTCTTTAATCGTGCTTCCTAATTGTCCATAAGCACCCGTAACAAGAATTTTCATAAACGCTCAAATTTAAAGTTCATTTCGGCATTTTTGAAAAGCGGCGCTTTTCTGTCTTTTTCAGAAGTTACTGCCTGATTTTCATCTATTTGCCAGTCAATTCCGATAAAAGGATCAAAAGGATTGATACTCCTTTCATATTCACGCCGATAGAAGTTATCACATTTATATGAAAAGACAGCAGTTTCGCTCAGCACGGAAAAACCGTGTGCAAAGCCCTTTGGAATGAACAGCTGCTTTTTTGAAATGCCGTCCAGCTTAAAACCAAACCATTTTCCGAATGTTGGGGAGCCTTCACGCAAATCGACAACAACATCATACACAGTGCCCCGGATCACCCGCACCAGTTTTGCCTGCGCATACGGAGCAAGCTGATAATGAAGTCCGCGCACTACCCCGCCAGATGACTGCGACTCATTATCCTGAACAAAAACCGCATCAATGCCACTGTTTCGGTAACGCTCCTCCTGCCACGATTCAAAAAAATAGCCCCTTTCATCAGAAAAAACTGAAGGTTCTATAATTAACAGTCCGGGAAAAGGTGTTTTAACAATTCTCATAAGAAAATTTAAAAAGAAAAAATCTGTTTATCTGCCAATCGCAGCAGATATTCACCATACTGATTGGAGCTGAGCGGCTTAGCCAATTCAATGAGTTGTTCTCTTGAAATAAATCCCTTTTTGTAGGCGATCTCCTCAATGCAGGAAACTTTAAGCCCCTGCCGCTGCTCAATGGTTGCAATAAAATTGGATGCCTGCAAAAGGCTGTCGTGGGTGCCCGTATCCAGCCAGGCAAATCCCCGCCCCAAAAGTTTGACGTTCAGCCGCTTTTCCTGCAAATAAAGCCGATTCAAATCCGTAATTTCCAACTCTCCGCGTTTGGATGGTTTCAGGCTTTTTGCCTTCTCAATCACATCATTTGAGTAAAAATACAGTCCGGTAACTGCATAATTTGATTTGGGATCTTTCGGTTTTTCCTCAATGGAAATCACCTCTTTGCTTTCATTAAACTCAACCACACCGTAGCGTTGCGGATCGTTTACATAGTATCCGAAAACAACGGCGCCATCTTCAAGTTTTGCCGATTCTTCTAAAATTGACCTGAAATTGTAGCCATAGAAGATGTTATCGCCCAAAATCAGACACACATTACTGTCGCCGATAAACTCTTCGCCAAGAATGAATGCCTGCGCCAGTCCGTCGGGTGACGGCTGAACTTTGTAGGAAATTTGCAGTCCCAACTGACTACCGTTGCCGAAAAGGTCTTCATATAATTTTATGTCGGCTGGCGTTGAAATAATCAGTATCTCCCGGATGCCGGCCAACATAAGCACCGACAGCGGATAATAGATCATCGGCTTGTCATAAACCGGAAGAATCTGCTTGGAAACAGTCCGTGTTATGGGATAAAGCCGCGTTCCGGCGCCCCCGGCAAGAATAATTCCTTTCATGCAAAAATGGATTAATAATTAATTAATGGAGTTCAAAATTAATAAAATTACGCGGGCTGCCTCAACAGTGTGGCATAAAACATCCTGAAAATTATCTGTTAAGGAATCTGCCAATAATGGTACAAAACGAAAATAATAGGCTGAAAACCTTTGATATAAACTAATTAAGTTATAGTTTTGCGCGCGTTTTAAACAAATATAATGTCTAATTTATTAATTTATTGAAAATCACATGACTGAAAAAAATGAGAAGGTAGAACAGGAAGTTCAGGACGTAACTGAACCGATTGTTCAGAACGAAGAAAAATCAAAAAACGAAGAAACCACTGCAACCGAAGAAGCAAAACCGGAAACTGAAAAAGTTGAAGAAACTCCGCAAGCTGACGAAAAAGCAGAAGCAGCTAAAGAAGAACAAGTTGAGGCAGAAGTAACTGAAGAAAAAAGCCTGACTGCCGAAGCAGAAACCGCCGAGGAAACAGCTGAAGAAGAAACAGTTGTTGAAGAAGAAACTCCCGAAACAGAAACAGCAGCAGAAGTTGAAGCTGAAACAGAAACAGAAGAAGACAAAGAGTTTGACTGGGAAAGCCTCGAATCAGACGTTGATTCCTACTCCTCAAAACAAAGGGCTGAACTGGAAAAAATTTATGACGGCACACTGAACATCGTTGCCGAAAAAGAGGTATTAGAAGGCACCGTCATCGCACTTACCAAACGTGAAGTTGTGGTTGACATAGGCTACAAATCTGATGGAATTGTCAGCCTTAACGAATTTCGCTACAATCCCGAGCTGAAAGTTGGCGACAAAGTGGATGTTTTCATCGAAAGCCTTGAAGATAAAAAAGGGCAGATGATTCTTTCCCACAAAAAAGCACGGGCAACCCGTTCATGGGATCGTGTTAATGAAGCGCTAGATCAGAATGAAATCATCAAAGGATTTATCAAATGCCGCACAAAAGGCGGTATGATTGTAGATGTCTTTGGCATTGAAGCATTCCTCCCGGGTTCTCAGATTGACGTGAAGCCTATTCGCGATTACGATGTTTTCGTGGGTAAAACCATGGAGTTCAAGGTTGTGAAAATCAATCACGAATACCGCAACGTGGTAGTATCTCACAAAGCGTTGATTGAAGCAGAACTTGAACAGCAGAAGAAGGAAATTATCTCCAAATTAGAAAAAGGTCAGGTTCTGGAAGGTACCGTAAAAAATATCACCTCATACGGTGTATTTATGGACCTCGGCGGCGTGGACGGGCTCATCCACATTACCGACCTCTCCTGGGGACGTATTAATCACCCGACAGAAATTGTTGAATTAGATCAGAAACTGAACGTGGTGATTCTCGATTTCGACGACGACAAAAAACGAATTGCCTTAGGTTTGAAACAGCTTACCCCGCATCCGTGGGATAATCTGGACGAAAACCTGAAAGTTGGCGACAAAGTTAAAGGTAAAGTCGTTGTGCTTGCCGACTACGGTGCATTTGTTGAAATAGCGCCCGGCGTTGAAGGTCTTATCCACGTTTCGGAAATGTCATGGAGCCAGCATTTGCGCAGTGCACAGGATTTCCTGAAAGTGGGCGACGAAGTTGAAGCAGAAATACTGACTCTCGACCGCGAAGACCGCAAAATGTCATTGGGAATGAAGCAACTCAAAGTTGACCCATGGGAAAAAATCGACGAGAATTACGGTATCGGTTCAACCCACACAGCACTTGTACGCAACTTCACCAACTTTGGTGTTTTTGTTGAAATCACCGAAGGTGTTGACGGCTTGATTCATATCTCCGACCTGAGCTGGACGAAGAAAATCAAACATCCGTCCGAAGCAACTGCAATCGGCGAAGAGATTGAAGTGGTTGTGCTGGACATTGACAAGGATAACCGCCGCTTAAGCCTTGGTCACAAGCAGCTTGAAGAGAATCCGTGGGATGTATTTGAAACCATTTTCACCATTGATTCGGTTCACGAAGGTACCATCATTGACCTGATGGATAAAGGTGCAGTTATCGCTTTGCCCTACGGCGTTGAAGGTTTTGCAACACCGCGTCATTTAGTGAAAGAAGACGGAACACAGGCAAAGCAGGATGAAAAATTAGAATTCAAAGTTATTGAATTCAACAAGTCAGCCAAGCGAATTATCGTTTCACATTCAAGAGTTTATGAAGACGAGAAACGCACGGATGAAACATCCAAACGCAGAACTCAGGCACGCACCACGAAAAAAGCTGTTCAGACAGTTAATGAAAATATCGAAAGAACAACCTTAGGCGATATTTCAGAGCTGGCAGCATTGAAAACCGAGCTGGAACAGAAAGAGAAAAAGGAGAAGAAAAAGAAGGAAAAGAAAGCCGAAAGCACTCCTGATTCTGCCGAATAGTTCCGGTGAAGTTTTTCTATATAATGATGAATTTATGTAAAAAGATTAGGTTTTGAGCAGAAATGGCTTTTGAATTAACCATATTGGGAAGCAGCTCTGCACTACCGACATCTGAAAGATACCCGACCGCCCAGGTGCTGAAAGCATCGGGGCGGTTTTTTTTAATTGATTGCGGTGAAGGAACGCAAATGCAGATTCGCAAACAGAAAATTGCTTTCGGAAAAATCAGACATATCTTCATTTCGCATCTTCACGGCGATCACTATTACGGGTTAATCGGGCTTATTTCCACCTTTAATCTTTTAGGATTAAAAAACGATTTACACATCTATTCGCCAGCCCAACTGAAGGATGTACTCCAGCCCCAGCTTGATTTCATCAAAGCAGGATTGAGATTCAACATCATTTTTCATTCGCTCGATTTTAAAAAACCACAGCTGATTTTCGAAGATAAAATAATCAAAGTAATTTCATTTCCGCTGAAACACAGCATCAACTGCTGCGGCTTCCTGTTTCGCGAAAAGATGAAAGAACGGAACATAAAAAAGGAATATGTTCAGAAGCTAAACATTCCCATTGCGCAAATCAAAGCCATAAAGCAAGGCGCCGGTTTTAAAACAGAAAATGGAGAAATCATTCCGAACGAAGAGCTTACCACACCGCCGCCTAAGCCGGTTTCCTACGCATTTTGTTCCGACACTGCCTTTTATCCACCTGTGATTGAAACCATTAAGAATGTGAGCGCCCTCTACCATGAAGCCACCTTCACGGAAGATATGAAGGAGTGGGCTGTCAAAACCAGTCACTCCACAGCTTTGGATGCCGCTAAAATTGCAAAAATGGCAAATGCCGGAAAGCTCATCATCGGGCATTTTTCTTCACGCTATAAAACCACGGAGCTGTTTTTGAAAGAAGCGCAACGCGAATTTGAAAATACAGAAGTTGCCGTTGACGGAAAAACCTATCCGATAAAAGCATAAAACAAGTTATGCCTAAAATGGCAGTTTTAAAAAATAGGTTTGATTTCACACTGTTTTCTCCTCACCAAAAAAACTTTTGTCGAAATTTACTAAATAGAGCTTTTCAACCGGACGGGTGAAAGCGGTATATAACCAACGATAATACTCCCTGTCCAACATCTCCTCCTTTAAAAATCCATGATCAACAAAAACAGCTTTCCACTGACCTCCCTGCGCCTTGTGGCAAGTGAGCGCATAGGCATATTTCACCTGAAGCGCGTTAAAATATGGATTTTCGCGAATTTTCTCCCAGCGTTTCCTTTTATTTCCAATATCCACATAATCCTCTGAAACCGCTTCAAACAGCTGCCGGTTTTGTTCGTAGGAAAATGAAGCCGTTTCCAACGTAAGCGTATCCAAAAAGATTTTACAGTCAATTTCCACATCTTCATAATCGGTAAAACGCAGACAGACGTTGGCAAACCGAAATCCATACAGCTCTTCGTAGCCATAAATGGAAACAACTTCAGCGCTTTCGCCATTGGCAATAAAACCAAGCCCGGCGGTCTCTTTGCCCCAGAAATAATTATTTTTCACCACCATGAGCAAATCGCCTCTTTCCAGCTCATTTTCGCGGTATAAAACAGTTCCCCTTATACCTCTATTATAGAGATTCACCCTTTTGTTTGAGCGGGTAACAATTGTGGTTTCGTGAATACCATATTTACTGTAGCAGCCTGAAATTTCTTCGATCAGTTCGCCTCCCGAAATTCTCACCACATCATCAAAAGAACCGGAATTGAAATGCAAAAACTTACGCGTATCTCCCTGTTCAATATGATTTCTGATTTGGGTGGCACACGAAAGGATTCCCGAATCAGCTGCCTGACGGACGACTTCCGTTAAAATAAATTCACTTGTGGCAAATCCCCGGCTTTTCAGGTTTTGGGCTTCCAGTGCAGGACTAACCGGCAATCCGACCGGTGGAAGCTGAGCAGTGTCGCCAACCAAAATGAGATGGCAGTTTCTTCCCGAATAGACATATTCAAGAATATCATCCAGAAGTCTGCCGGTGCCAAAAACTGAATTTTCACTGCTTTCGTTGGAGATCATGGAAACTTCGTCGATCACAAACCAGGTATCTGCAAACAAATTTTTGTCAACAACAAACCTTCCGGTTCCGTCTGAAGTGGTTTGCTGTCTGTAAATTTTTTTGTGCACGGTAAATGCAGGAATTCCCGTGTAGCCGGACATCACTTTTGCAGCGCGCCCGGTTGGCGCCATCAGTACAACACGAATCTTTAAAACTGCGAGCGTTTTTACCAGCACATTTATCATTGTTGTCTTGCCGGTTCCGGCAAAACCTTTTATCAACATTATTTTATCCGGCTCTCCCGTAGCGATAAAATGGGCTAAACCAGTCATTAACTCTGACTGACAGGAAGTTGGAACAAAAGGCATGTTTTGCTCCAAAAGTGCTTTAACATGATTTTTTATCATAACGGCTAAAATAAATGATTACAAGATAAGGTAATTTGTTTTTTTTTATAATTTTGTGAGCATTCGACAATAATCTTACTTAAAATTTTTAAAATGAGAGCTGTTATTCAAATTTCACTTACTGCTGTTGCAATTTTTTTGGGTTATTTGATTTACAAAAGTATTCAGGACCCTATCAATTTTGAGAAAGAAAAGGATGCACGGTATGAACAAACCATCGAAAAATTAAAAGACATCCGAAAAGCCCAACTGGCTTACAAAGATGTTTACGGAAAGTTTACCGGCAGCTGGGATACACTTATCCACTTTATCAAATATGATTCTTTAAGGAACGTGCGTAAAATCGGCGAGTTGACCGACAGTATGATTGATGCGGGGCTAACCGAAAGAAGAGCTTTGCAGAGAGGCCTGATTATTCGTGATACCATCAGAGTACCTGTGCTGGGAACTGTGTTTGATAAATCATTCAATGCCGACCAACTAAAGTATATTCCGGCGGAGGATACAGTTGCCATATTTGATATGGGAGCAAATGTTATTACTACCGGTTCCGGAATTAAAGTTCCTGTTTTTGAGGCTAAAGCCCACAATAACATCGTTCTTAAAGGGCTTGACAGACAGTTCGTAATCAACATGAATGAGCAACGCAGGCTCAATGAGAGATATCCCGGATTAAAGGTAGGCTCGCTTACCGAATCTGTCAACAACGCCGGAAATTGGGAATAATAAAATGGTTAGCCGGATAACAGATTCCGAATTTGACAGCAACCGGACAAAAGAATATAAATTATCCATCCTGGTCAGCCAGGATGGATTTTCTTTTTCTGTGGTGCATCCGCTCAAAAACAGAATCTTAGCTTTTTATGAGGAGAAGATTAACCTGAGCTCAATACATTTTATTGGGAGAAGATTCGAGGAATGGCTTGATAGTCAGGGAATTCTGCAAAATAATTTTGCGGAAATCAATCTTTACTACAATTCTGGCAAATATACTCCGGCGCCTTCAGAATTTTACGATTATGAAAATCAGAACGCACTGATAAACCTGCTTCACGGCAGCGATAAAGCATGCGAAACAAGAGACAATTACATTCCCGAAATTTCTGCAAACCTGATTTTTACAGTTCCAATTTCCCTGATTGAAGCATTTCAAAATCATTTTCCCGGGATACCGGTTCAGCATCCGCTTTCCGGTTTTATTGCAAGTACAGTCCAAAATATTGACTCGGAAATAAATCTCAGTTCCCTGATCATCAACGAGAGTAGTTTCGACCTGCTCCTTTTTTCTAAGGGTAGTCTGCTCGCAGTCAATCATTTTAAATCGGTTATCCCGGATGATGTTGCCTATTTTCTGTTTTCTGTAATTAAATATCATAATATCAGTGCAGAAAATCTGAAAATAGAATTGGCGGGAAGCATCACGGAAGAGAATAAGATTTTCAATGCCCTTCATAAATTGTTTAAAAATATTCGCTTAAAAGATATTTCCGTCAATTACGATTTTGAAGTTTTTGGTACCTTCCCGCGCATTCACACTCCATTTTATTAGCCATGCGCATTATCGGCGGAAAATATAAAGGCAGAATAATTGAACCTGTCAAAAAATTTTCATCGCGTCCAACGACCGATCAGGCAAAAGAAGCGCTTTTCAACATTTTGGAAAACCGCTACGACCTGAGCGGAATGAAAATTCTCGATCTTTTTTCGGGAACCGGCAGTATCGGCTATGAATTTGCAAGCCGCGGAGCCGGCGAAGTTATTTTCATCGAAAAAGATTTCCGCCACATTCGCCACATCAGGGAAATGCTCAAAAAATTAGAGATTGAGAATGCGCAAGCTATCTGCATGGATGTTTTCAAATACCTGAAAGGCAGTCGTGAAAAATTTGACATCATTTTTGCCGATCCTCCTTTTGATGCGCCTTATATTCCGGAGATTCCGGAATCGGTTTTTGATGCTGAAGTATTGGCAGAAAACGGATTGTTTATTTTAGAACATCCTAAGAATTTTAATCTTTCCGAGCTTCCCTTTTTCACCGAGCTTCGAAAATACGGAAAAGTAAATTTCAGTTTTTTCCGCAAGCAAACACTTTAATATAAATACTGAACAGCAATCAACTGTTTCTCAGTCCGCTTTCCTTTTGATGCTGCACCCCAAAGGTTTTGTCTCCGCAACTGCAACTTTCTCTCCGGCAGCAATGCTGGCAATGGCATTTTTCGCATAGGGCTGTTTTACTTCGTCCGGATTTTTGTAGTTGTCATCAATCACACCTTTATAGGCGAGCGTCATATTTTTATCGAACAGAAACACGTGCGGCGTGGTTTGCCCGCCAAAAGCGTTGGCAATCCGGCTCTCTTCATCAACGACGTAAGGAAAATCGTAGCTGTGCTTTGCAGCCTGACTTTTCATGTCTTCATAAGAATCACCGCTGTTGCGGCTGCCATAATTGGAATTAATGACAATCATGCCCACTTTATGGCTTTGCGCAAAATTTTTCAGTTCATTGTAACGCTTCTCCCACTCTTTTACGAATGGGCAGGTGTTACAGGAAAAAATCACCATCAGTCCATTCTCGCCGGCGGCATCAGCCATCGAAATTTTTTCACCTGAAACGTCAAGCATTTTCACATCGGCAAGAAGCGCCTTCTCCCCTATCCCAATCGTTGCCGAAGCATTCCATGCCGGAATAAAGGAGCACACTAAAAGAAACATCAATATTTTTTTCATAATTCTGAATTTAATTTTAATGTAACACTCAAACCAAAAAAACAGGAGACAAACAAAAAAGTTCATAAATTGTTTTTTCTATTGATTTTAAAACTAATAAGTTATAAAATGAATATCAGCTCATACAGAAATGAATATACCACTTCTGAAATTTCGGAAGAAAATATTGATAAAGACCCGGTTACTCAGTTTAATCACTGGATGAAAGATGCGCTTGCATCCGATGAGCCGGAACCGACAGCAATGGCGCTTTCCACTTTTGGAACGGATGGTTTTCCTTCGTCAAGGATTGTTTTGCTCAAATCCTTTGATGAACAGGGGTTTGTCTTTTTCACCAATTACAATTCAGATAAAGGAAATGCAATTTCATCAAACAGTGCGGTAACGCTGCTCTTTTTCTGGGCTAAACTTGAACGGCAGGTGAGAATCAGCGGTTTTGCAGAAAAAGTGAGTACTGAAATTTCGAAAAACTACTACAACTCCAGACCACTGGCAAGCAGAATCGGAGCGTGGGCATCGGAGCAGAGCCATGTAATTTCTTCGCGGGAAGAACTCGAAAAGCGATTTGAAGAGATGGAACAGAAGTTTGAAGACCGGGAACCGCCACTGCCACCATTTTGGGGTGGTTTCAGGGTCATTCCCGAGAAAATAGAGTTCTGGCAGGGAAGGACAAACCGCCTGCACGACCGCATTCTTTTTGAAAAGAATGATACAAATTGGAAAATCAGGCGTCTTGCGCCCTGATTTGTGCTACTCAAAATCAAGCCTGAATTTCTGTTTCAGCAACTCCAGGTTTGGATTCTTCTTCAGCAGTTCCATATATTTTTCTGAAGGAGAATAGATTACTCTCTGTTTTTCAATTTCCGTGATACGTGTATTTAGCTGAATTTCAGAATTTTTAAGCTCTTTTCTTAGCCATGAAACCAGTTCAGGCTTTATGTTGTTTACCAAATCTTCCTGAACCGAATTTTCAATATCTAACACTAACCGGTAATTATCTTCTATATGTGGCAACCGCGATAAAGTGGATTGCAGATTGGGAGAATCGTCAAGACGCTGTCTGAATTCTTCCCATTTTATTTTTAACTCTTCGGCAGAAAAATCCATTGTTTCGGTAAAGCTTGTATAAATCTCATGTTGCTCTTTCAGCGACATCTCATCTTCGGGCATTTTCCCGGAAAGAGCATCCCTGATGGAAGGTCCCTGCACCTGTTTCGACAAACGCCTGACTGTTTTTTTAACTTCGGAAACCGGCTCCGTCTGCTTTTGAGAAGGTTGAGAAGGCGGAGTCTGACTCTTTTCGGATGTCTGCGGAGCTTTGGGAGCTTCCGAAAATATGGGTTGAAGAATATCTTCGGAAACGTCAGCTATTTTTTTTTTAAGGTTAGCTGCGCTAACTGCATAAGTGTCAATTCAACATAAAGTCGTTTATTTTGACTCGTTTTGTAAAAATTATCGCATTCATTGCTCAGTTGCAGAGCGCCTAATAAAAATTCATTGCTGCAATCTGATGCCTGCATTTTATAGCGTTCCCTGATTTCGCCGGTTACCTCTAACAACTGTATGGTAATCGGGTCCTTGCAAACCATCAGGTTGCGAAAATGCTCTGCTAATCCGCTGATAAAATGCTGACCATCAAATCCGTGATTTAGAATTTCATCAAAAATCATCATCACTTCCGGTACTTCATTTTTCAGAAAATGCTCCACTAAGCGGAAGTAATAATCGTAATCCAGCACATTGAGATTCGCTATAACATCCTGATAGGTAATATTTTTCCCGGAAAAACTGACCACCTGATCAAAGACAGAAAGTGCGTCACGCATTGCACCGTCAGCCTTTTGGGCAATAACATTCAGCGCTTCGCGCTCTGCTGTTATTCCTTCATTTTTTGCTACAAATTCCAGATGTTCGGCAATGTCATTAACACCGATGCGGTTGAAATCAAAAATCTGGCAACGTGAAAGAATGGTTGGAATAATTTTATGTTTTTCTGTGGTGGCAAGAATAAAAATTGCATGCTTTGGCGGCTCTTCCAGCGTTTTCAGAAATGCGTTGAATGCCTGTGCCGAAAGCATGTGCACCTCATCAATGATATAAACGCTGTAGGTTCCAATCTGCGGCGGAACGCGCACCTGGTCAATTAAAACACGAATATCGTCAACCTTATTGTTTGAAGCAGCATCAAGCTCATGAATATTGTATGATCTTCCGCTATTAAACGCCTTGCAGGATTCGCATTCATTGCAGGCTTCAATTTCGGGGGTGAGATTAAAACAGTTGATTGTTTTGGCAAAAATCCGGGCACAGGTTGTTTTGCCAACCCCGCGCGGACCATAAAACAGATAGGCGTGTGCCAGCTGATTGTTTTTTATGGCATTTTTGAGCGTGGTGGTAATCGATGATTGTGCAACCACCGTACTGAACGAGTCCGGTCTGTACTTTCGTGCTGAAACAATATAATTCTCCATTTGTGCGCTTCCTTTTTCAATCGACCAAAGATAAACATTTCTAACCTTAAACCGAGAAAACTTATTAACATCAGCGTTCCATTTTCCAACCCCGGAAACTTTCACTACTTTTCATTCGTTTTTTAAAATTAAACTAAAATGCCAGGAAAAGGATTTGCAAGCGACAACAATTCAGGGGTACATCCTGAAATTTTCAAAGCAATGGCGTCAGCCAATCAGGGGCATGAAATCGCCTATGGCGATGATCTTTACACACTTGACGCAATAAAAATTTTCAGGGAAAAATTTGGAGAGAAAACGGAAGTATTTTTTGTTTTCAACGGAACCGGTGCAAACGTTACGGGACTTGCTTCCGCAACGCAAAGCTTCCATTCCGTTATCTGTGCGGAAACTGCACACATACAGACAGATGAGTGTGGCGCACCCGAAAAACTGACAGGATGCAAACTTCTTCCCACAGCAACCCAAAATGGGAAACTTACGCCACAATCTGTTAAACGTCATCTCCACGGATTCGATTTTGAGCATCACTCCCAGCCGCGAATTATATCCATTTCTCAGACAACCGAATTGGGAACGGTTTACCGCCCCGATGAAATCAGAGCACTTGCCGAGCTGGCACACAACCACAACATGCTGCTGCACATGGATGGGGCACGCATTGCCAATGCCGCGGTTTTTTTGGATATGGATTTCAGGGAATTCACAAAAGATTGCGGCGTGGATATTCTTTCGTTTGGCGGCACAAAAAACGGCATGATGATGGGTGAAGCGGTACTGTTTTTTAATCCCGAAACCGCTGCAAATACAAAATATATACGCAAACAAAACATGCAGCTCTATTCAAAAATGCGTTATGTAGGTGCGCAGTTTATCGCTTATTTTAAAGATGATTTATGGCGAAAAACTGCGACACGTGCCAACAAAATGGCGAAATTATTAGAAAGAGAAATATCGAAAATTCCACAAATAAAAATTACGCAACCGGTAGATGCAAACGGCGTTTTTGCCATAATTCCACAAGAAATCATTGAACCTTTGCAACAGCATTTCTTTTTCTATGTGTGGGACGAAGCAAAATTCGAAGTGCGCTGGATGACCTCCTTTGACACGGAAGAAGAAGAAATTTTTAAATTTACAAAACTGATTAACAGACTTTTAGAAAATTAATGAAGATTTTTAAATACTATCCGAGCAATCCACGAAATCTCGATCCGAAAATGGAGAAGCGGATTTTTTTGCACAGCCTGATAATTCCGGCTGCTTTCATCTTTGCTTTCTGGATGGTAGAAATCATTAAGATAACGCTCAATATTGATTTTGTAAAATTAGGAGTTTATCCGCTGCATCTGAAAGGTTTACCCGGAATTCTCTTTTCACCGTTTATCCATTCGGGGTTCAATCACCTGATGTCCAACTCCATTCCTTTTTTCATCCTGCTTTTCATGCTCATCTATTTTTACCGCCGCATCTCCTATCAGATTTTTATTTTTCTGTACCTTTTATCGGGATTGCTTGTGTGGCTGACAGGCAGGGAAGCGTGGCACATTGGTGCGAGTGGTGTAGTTTATGCCATGGCAGCGTTTCATTTTGTGAGCGGAATTATTCGCAATGATGTGAGATTACTGACACTTTCCGTGATTGTGGTTTTTCTTTACGGCGGACTGATTTGGGGAATATTTCCCATCGACCCGAAAATTTCATGGGAAGGACACTTGTGGGGCGCCGTTTCGGGGGTGGTTCTGGCAATTTACTACCGGAAATATATCATTCGCCGTGATAAATTTGACTGGGAAATGGAAGAAGAAGATAATGAAGATGAGCTAAAAGCAGAAGAATCTAAGGAAAATATACCAAATGAAGATCAAAGTGGACAAGTGAGTTATCCTGACGGAGAAAACAGCACTTCAACCGGCAGTACGCAAGGATATTTCAAATAGAGAATTTATTCATCTGAAGGAGTAAAATCAACTGTTCTTTTTAGAAACAATATTTCAAAAGAGAAAAAGAAAAATGGGGGTTATGATTTTTGGTTATGCTTTATGACCGGTTAATCTTCAGTTTCGTATTTGATTACTTCAACCGGGCAACTCTCGGCAGCGTCAATAATATCGTCAATATATTCATTGAAATCAACACCCTCGATTACAACCATCTTATCCGGGACTTCAAACACATCGGGTGCAATTGATGCACACAAATCACAGGAAGTGCATTCGTCTTCAGATTCATCAAGCCAAACTCTTGTAATTTTCATAATTATAAATTTTTTGTATTAGAAATATTATCAAATTCTCACCAGAGCATTAAAAATTTTAATGCGCAAATTTAATCAAAATAGTTTTAAGAGTGAGAAAAAAGACCCTAAAAAAACAGAATTCAGATAAAAATAAGCGGGCAATAAAATTTACAAATTAAACATTTGCTTAAAAGTTTTAAACCCGACACTACCCTTTCATTTCATTCCCGGGAACGAAAGTTAAATATAGCTCCTGTCAATTTTTATCAATCTTTTTTCCAACTCTTATTTACCACCTCTTCCGGATTGTTTTGCAACCCGGTTTAAGCTAAAAAATTTCGGGGCGCGGAGTTCCGGTGTATGGTTTTGAGCCGGTATCTCCTTCCATCACATCCGGAACCGAGTCAAGGTCAACCTGCTTGTTTTCGGGAGCATTCAGAATGCCGTAATACCGTCCTTTCCAGTAATCGCGCAGATAACCAACCGGAGCGATGGCACGGCTTCCCCCGCGGGTATCGTCTAACTCAGTCGGACGCCTGCCGTCAACGTCGGTAAAAGCTTCGCGCCCCGACAGCATTTTGACTGTGCCGTCATAGGACGCATAGCCGGGTTCAATGAACAGATCATCCCGGTGGGAGTTGAAAAAGCTGTTTTGGCGGCAATCCATTGCCCACTCTCTGAGAAAATCGACAGCTGCTTCAAATTCACCTTCATTTCCGGTGAGAATTCCGTAAGCAAAGTTGAAGTAGGGCAACCGCTCGATGCGTTTAATCGCCCACGTGCGCTCCAGACTGCGCAAATAAATTGACCTCAGTACAGGGTCTTTTTCATAGCGAAGCAATGTAAAATAGCTCATCAGCGCCAGATCATCATCCCATGGAGCAATGGTTTCCGGAGGAAAGGTATTTTTCTGGCGAATGGTGTTTTCCGGGTATCCCCAGTCGATGAGCTGCTGATAGCCATCCTTAAATTTCCGGTCGCCGGTTGCTTCAATTGCAGCCTGCATAAATGACAATACTTCAAGCCCGTTGACACCGCGGTCGGCATAGCCGTAGGGGCGCAGCAGATATTCGGGATTCCAGCGCGCCCAGCGGGTGGGTTTCCCGTCAATATCGTGCATAGTCCAATCACAATCAATGATATAGGAAGCCATTTTCTCCAGATGTTCTCTGGCAACTTCTTTCTCTTTTCCTTCTGCCACTAAGTCATAAAAGATGGAAACGGCATAAAAATGAGAAGTAACCTCATCGCTTGAAGTATCGCTCTTCCAGTACCATTTTCCGTCAGGGGTGGGATACCATTTTGCCGGAAGTCCTCCCGAGCCTGTTGTGCCCCGCTGGTCTTCATCTCCGTCAACCGACCAGATTGAACGGGCAATATAACCATCCCTTTCAGTAATTTTATTCAGCCAGACCATGGATTTAAAGGAATCAACTGCCTTTGCTCGGGCATCAGGGTCTCCTGTAACTGCATATTTATAGCTCATTGCCACTAAGTAGGGAGCGGTGTGACTGCCGTCATTATCCGTTATTTCCCGAATCCATTCCCCATCTTTTTTGTAGAGATACTGCACAAATCCCATTCGTTTATAGCCCCACTCTTCGAGATGTTTCTGAAACCATTCGGCTTTTTTATACAAGGTAAACGGCTCATACTGAATAATACCGACACCTCCGTCAGTTGCCACATAAACTTTATTGTCACCCACGGCAATTGCGTTCACTTTCCGGTTCGGGAGCCACATTCCCTCGCTAAAATAGTGAAACTTGCCGTTTTTTGTCAGGCGGATTGCCCCGCGTTCGCTTCCAATCCACAAATCATCATCAAACCCTTTGGACAAACAGGTAGTGTTTTCAACCGGCAAGCCATCGGCGCCTTTAATTGCAGTGAGGGCAGCGCCCCGCAATTCGGCAAGTCCTCTGTCTGTTCCGATATAAACACGGTTTCCCATGCTGAGCATATCATTTGTATTTGTTGAAGGCAGAGTTCCCCAGTCGATGAAATCATCGCTGACAACCTTACCGTCGAACAGCACAAGTTTTCCGGGACGCAGAACATACAGCGTTCCGCTGTACGACTCAATCCGGCTGACCGGACCGAGCCTAACCGGATAAGCATGAACCTGCGAACCGTCTTCCATGAGCATGGTGATGTCGCTGTTGTAATATCCGTCTGCCGGCTTGGTGGTAACGAACCTGCCATTCTCCAGCTTGAAAATTTCATCGCGCGTTGCGGCGTGTATCTGCCCAAAGTGTGTGCACATATCCACGTAAACGCGACTGTCTGCCTTTTCCCATTTTCCATTGTGAAACTCGAAAAGCCCGTCGGGGGTTGTTGCCCAAACCCGCCCCTGTTCGGTCAAAAGTTTAGCAACACTTTTAGGCGCCGAATTATCTCTGATAAAAGCATTGTCCTTAAGTGTAAAAATTTCTCCTTCCATCAGGGCAAAACAGGTATTGTCCGATACGGCAACGGAAGTTACCGGATGCTCTGTCGGTATTTTCAGGGATATTTCCTGAAGATATTCATAATCATCCAAAGGTTTCCATGCACCGTTTATATGATTATAGGTCTGCTGAGCAGAAACGACTTTAAAAACGAAAAAACTTGTAAGAAAAATGAATGCGACTTTGTTAACGGATTTAAACATAAATAATAGCTTTAAATGAACTTAATGATTCTCAATTAATTATAAAATTACAAAATTACTGCAAATTCCAAATGCGCAATAATACTATTTTTTTGTATCTTAACTCCTGCATCCTTTCTAAAAAGCGGGAGAAAGAGGAGGGGCAGGAAGCCTCCCCCGACCCCTCCTAAGGAGGGGAGAAAGAGAGAGGAGAATAGGTGGAGATTAAGTGGAGATTAAGTGGAGATTAAGGAGCATTGCAGTAAAAAAGATACAGAGTGATTGGTATTAGGAATCTGCTTATAAACGCTGTCAGGTCTGCGACGCTGACAGGTTTTTAAAACAATTCTGCAATGCGCGATGCGCAATAAACAGATTTTTCGCTTAGCGAAAAATGACACCGGGTTATATTGATGTCTCTCACATTGAACCCCATACGGGGTTCTGATGTAGCGTGGCATGTTACCCCGGATTGCGCCTGTGGCTTATCCGGAGTTATCAATATTTTATTCCTACGGAATAGGAGGAAACAACCGGACAGCGCCATCAGACCCGCCTGTCCCGGTCAACTCGGGGACAGCATTAAAAAGTTCGGAGAAAACATATGATGAAAACTTCCTCTCTTTTCCTCCCCCCTACCAAAGGTAGGCAAACTTAGGAGAGCCAGCGCTGACAACGTTGCTTCGGGTTTTTCTATGGAATTTACTATGATTTTTACGAATGAAGCAGGCTGCCACCCCGAATTGCAGACTGTGATGAACAAACAGACCCGATTAAATGTGCGATTCAAAATATTTTTTGATTTTTGCAGTTTGTTACAAAAAGAAGTGCCGGAGTTGAAGCAGCAAATCAAAAAAAGAGTTATTGTGTCGGTTACCAACGATCTGGTTTCCGACAACAGGGTACATAAAACGTGTATATCGCTGATAAATATGGGGTTTGATGTATTGCTTGTGGGCAGAATACTGCCCGGATCTCCATCTTTTATGCCGCGCAGCTATTCCGCAAAACGAATGAAACTCCTGTTTCGCAAGGGATTCCTTTTTTATGCAGGTTACAATATTCGTCTTTTCTTTTTACTGATGTTCTCCCCTTTTGATTTGCTGTTAGCCAATGACCTTGATACCCTTTCAGCAAATTTTTTAGCATCAAAGCTAAAAAGAAAACCCCTTGTTTACGACAGCCACGAATATTTTACGGAAGTGCCGGAATTGGTATCGCGAAAAAGAGTGCAAAACGTGTGGAAATGGTTAGAAAAGAAGATGGTACCAAAGCTGAAATATGCCTATACTGTTTCGGAGTCGATAGCTGAAATTTACACAAAAAAGTATGGCGTACCATTTCAGACGGTGCGAAATTTTCCTTTGGGAAGTGATAAAATCGGGAAGAAAAACAAGCTCCGGGGAAGCGGAAAAATAATTTTGTATCAGGGAGCGATAAACCGGGGTAGAGGATTAGAAAATGCAATCCGGGCAATGAAATACTTGTCAGGTGCCACGCTGACAATTGCCGGAAGCGGGGATATTTTGGAAGAACTTCGCTGTTTGGTGAAAGAGACAGGAGTTGAAGAGAAAGTCCGGTTTTGCGGGCGTCTTCCTTTTGAAGAACTTTCCGAATTAACTGCACAGGCTGATCTGGGGTTATCTCTGGAAGAAGACATAGGTTTGAATTACCGCTTTGCGTTGCCCAACAAACTGTTTGACTATATTCAGTCCCATGTGCCGGTTTTGGTGTCGGATTTACCGGAAATGTCTGCAATTGTCCGAAAATATAAGATTGGTGAAATTGCAATTTCTGCCGAACCTCAGCTTTTAGCAAATCAGTTTTCCGATATGCTTTTCAATGAAAAAAAGCAATCCTTATGGAAAAAAAATCTCAGAAAAGCTGCACAAGAGCTTGTTTGGGAGAATGAAGAACCTGTTCTCAGGAAAATATTCGGGCAGTTTTTGTAATAATTTCACACCGGTACTTATCCTTTTGGATAGCGGATATTAGCGGGAACTTATCCAATCCCTGGAAAATCTTTTTGTGTTTTCGCGAATTATACGCCAATTTGAGATACAAACCATCCAACTCAGTTTCTTTTCCTATTTTTGAAAAAAAAAGTAAAATGAACAAGATTGATTATTCAAAAGTAAAAAGGCACTGTCAGCTGGATACGAGAATCAGCAGTGAGGTGGTGGATAAGTTTTTGGTATATTATGCCGGCAAACGGGATAAATTATTTTTCGAATTCGACAGGAAAATTAAAAGATACAGTCACGTTACAGAAAACTTACCTCCCAAATTGACAAACTTTCTTAAAACTCAGTACGTTGCTCACCGGATTTTCAAAAAAGGCGGATTGATAAACACCTACCTTAGTCACAGTGAAGTAAAGAGCCTTGTATCAAGGGATTATAGTTATCTGAAAGAACTTTCAACTACGCCATGGCGTTTTTGTTTTAGCCGGATTAAAGCCGTTCCGGCGCCCGATTTTTATGAAATGACAGATATTCTAACCAAAGAAACCTTTTTGCTGTATTCTCCGGCAGTTACTACTATTTTGGAAGAAAAGAATCCTGCGTTATGGTTAAATTTAATTGGCTACAATGGTTATTGCTGGCAATGTTATGGGTTAATTGCCTATTTTCTTGGCTTCAACTTTGACGATATTTTCTTTTTTGCTACTGAATTAAATTATGAAATAGAAACGGAGGAAGATATTGTTAAAGCTATTCAGAAAGATCCGATTCCTTTTCTGATGTTATGGATTGGCGCCGAAATGCCCACGATTTCTTATAAAGAAAATAATATCTATATAAATATCTCGAAGGACATTCTTAAAAAACCGATTACTAAACTATCAGACACTGATTTTGAGATTGATACAGCTGGAAACATTACCCGTTACGGACTAAAAAACTGGAATGCCTTTCCACATTTAGCCTACTTTTATTTTGACAAAAAGGAAAATTTGTTAATCAGATCTACGATGACTGATTTAAGCTTCGACATTTTAACGAAAAAAATACTTGGATTGGGTATTCAGGTTAACCCTTATGCTGATATACGGGTTTCAACGGCTATGCTTTCAACAGCAAAAATGATTTTTAAAAGAGATATTCAGCTGAACAGATATGAGAAATTATTCAAGGAAGAAGTTGATCCCCGGCAACAGGAGATGGTTGATAAACTAAATGATGCCCTGAGCTATATGCTTTCGGATATAAATAGCAACGAAGTACCTGATTTCAATTTAATTGCAGGAAAAACCGGAGTAAATGTAGATGAATTAAAAGATCTTTATGAACAGATGAATATAACATTTAAAAATTTAGACTCTTTCTGAAAAGCATTTTCTCAAATCCATTTATTAGTCGGTTACACAATTGCAGAAAATTTTCCGATCTATTATTTCCAGCCGCCACCCAAAGCCTGATAAAGCGCAACGATGCTGTTCAGTTTTGCTGCTTTCGTATTGATTAAATCAAATTCTGAATTTAATGCACTCTCCTGCGCAATAAGCACTTCGATGAAACTGGTGTTGTTATAACCTTGAATGAAAAGCTCCGAAACATCATCCACTGCCTGTGTCAGCAGCTCATTTGCCTTAGTTTTGATGCCGATATTTTCGATGGTAGCTTCATAATCGTAAATCGCATCGGAAACTTCTTTAGAAGCCAACAACAAAGCGCCTTTCAGATTCAGCAGAGCCTGTTCCTGCCTTGCCTGTGCCACCTCATGCTGTGTTTTTAGCGCTCTTTTTCTGAAAACCGGCGATAAAATTCCTCCTGCAAGATTGGATGCCCACGCTTTGGGCGTCAGCCAGTTTTGAAGGGTTTGAGAATCAAGCCCGCCCCTGCCGCTTATGGTCAGTGCCGGATACATCTCTGCCTTTGCGGCATTGGTCAGTTCAAACGCCTGCAAATAAGCCTTTTCGGCTGCCACAATATCGGGGCGGTTGCTCAACAGCTGCGCCGGGACACCAATAGCCAGTCCGGTGGTAATTTCCTGTTCCGACAGTGTGGAACGCCGGATTTCATGCGCTTCGTCTCCCATCAGAACCGCAATCAGATTGGAGAGAATATTTGCCTGACGTTTCAGGTCGATGATGATACTTTGCGTGCCGATATATTGTGCCTCAGCCCGCTCTACGTCAGCCCGTGTAACCGACCCGAGGCCGCTTTCCATAATCGATTTTGTGGTTTCAAATCCGGTTTTTCTCGATTCCAGAGTAGATTCCGAAACTTTAATCTGCTCATCCACAGCAAGTAGCCTGAAGTATGCGGAAGCAATTCCGGCAACAATTCCGGTTCTCACTGCCTGATGTGCTGCAACCGTTTGAAGATAAGCTGCATCCAAAGCACCCCTTTCGCTTTTAATTCTGCCCCAAATATCGGCTTCCCATGAGAAATTTCCGCCCAAAGTCCACAATTCGCTGACAGGATCGGCACCGGTAGCCAGAGATTGTCTTTGTGGTCCGTAGGAAGATGTCCTGTTTCTCGAATACTGAATATCTGCCGAAACTGCAGGATAAAAGTTCATTCTGCCTTGCTTTGCATACGCTTGACCAATTTCTATCTGCTTTAAAGCCACCCGGATATCAATGTTGTTTTCCAGCGCCCTGCTGATATATTTTTGAAGCAGGGAGTCGGTAAACATTTCTTCCCACGAAACATCTGCCATGGTCAGACTGTCAGCCGGAAAGTGGTCTGTATTGTAATAATTTTGTGTTAGCAGATTGCCGGGAGCCTGATATTCCTTCGCAACAAAGCAGGATTGCAGCAGAAATACAATCAGAAAGGCAGCTCCGAAACCGTATATTCTTTTCATAATTTAATTTGATTCTGATCTTTCGTTATCTCGTTCTCTTTTTCCAACATTTTCACCGACTCGGGCACGCCGGTAACTTTCTCCTGAAGCCATTGAAAAAAGATAAACAGTGTGGGGATTACAAAAATGGCTGTGAGTGTTCCGATAAGCATACCGCCCGCTGCACCGGTTCCGATTGACCTGTTGCCGACAGCGCCCACGCCACGTGCCAGAACCAGCGGCGACAATCCGAAAATAAAAGCAAAAGAAGTCATCAAAATAGGTCTCAGACGGGCTTTGCCGCCTTCAATTGCCGAGTCGAAAATAGTTTTACCCTGCCTTCTTCGCTGAATGGCAAATTCCACAATCAAAATGGCATTTTTTGCCAGCAGCCCCACCAGCATAATCAGCGCTATTTGCAGGTAGATGTTGTTTTCCAATCCCATCATTTGTGTGGAGAAAAAAGCTCCGAAAATGCCTAAAGGAACTGAAAACAGAATGGACAATGGCAGCAGATAGCTTTCATATTGTGCAGCGAGCAGAAAATAGGTGAAAATCACCACCAAAATAAATATCAGTATGGTTTGATTTCCCGATTTTACCTCTTCGCGGGTTAAGCCTGAATAGTCGATTGAAAAATTTTGTGGCAAATTATCTAATTCCTCCTGAATGGCATTCAGTGCGTCTCCGGTGCTGTATCCGTCTGCGGGCGAACCCACAATTTTGGATGAATTGTACATATTAAAACGGTTGACGGATTGCGGACCGAAAATTCTCTCCAAAGTGATAAACTGAGTAATAGGAGCCATCTCTCCGCGGTTTGTTTTCACAAACAGCTTATTTAAGTCATCCCGCGTTGTCCGGTCATCCGGCGCCGTCTGAATATAGACGCGGTACTGCTTCCCAAAACGGGCAAAGTCCGCCGTATAAATTCCGCCGATATATCCTTGCAGTGTCTGAAAAATAGAGTTGATACTTACGCCGGCTTCCAGAGCCACCGGCATATTTATATTCAGCTGATATTGCGGATAATCTGTTCTGAATGAGCCTTGTGCATACATGATTTCAGGGCGCTGATTTAAAGCTGCCAGAAAATTTTGTGTCTCATTGCTCAAATCATTGAAGTTTCCTCCTGACCTGTCTAACAGGCTGAACTCAAAACCTCCCGAAGCACTGTATCCAGGAATGCTTGGGGGACTGAAAAAGATAATCCGCGCTTCGGGTATGGATTCTACAATTTGAAAAAGTTTTCCCGTGACGGCTTTAACAGAAGAACCGTCACTTTTGCGTTTACCCCAGTCATCCAGCTTGATGTAGCCGATTCCGAAATTTTCGCCCTGACCATTAATGATGCTCCATCCGGCAGTTGTGGAAACGTTGACCACTTCCGGAATTTCAAGCGCTATTTTGGCAAGTTTTTTATTTACGGCAGCTGTTCTGTCGAGCGTGGATGCCGGCGGAAGTTCAATATTGGCAAAAATAATTGAGCGGTCTTCATCGGGAACAAACCCGGTGGGCAGTCTTGAAAATGACCATAAAATTCCCACAATGGCAAGCAGAATGATTACCGGGGTAATCAGTTTATATTTATGAAAAATGTGCAGCACAGCAGCGTATCTGCTTAAAATGGCATCAAATGCCGTGTTGAAAGCTATTCCCAATCTTTTGAAAAAACCGGGTTTTTCATTCTCTTCATGTGGTTTTAAAAATATGGCACAAAGCGCCGGACTTAATGTCAGTGCATTTACGGCTGAAATTACAATTGCTGTCATCAGCGTTACTCCGAATTGCCTGAAAAACACACCGGAAGGTCCCTGAATAAAGGTAACCGGGATAAAAACTGCCGCCATCACCAGAGTTATCGAAACAATGGCGCCGGCAATTTCGCCCATTGCATCCACGGTTCCCTTTTTCACATTTTTCTCACCCCCGTCAATTTTTGCGTGAACCGCCTCCACAACCACAATGGCATCATCCACAACAATACCGATGGCAAGAACCAGCGCAAACAGTGTCAGCAGATTGATGGAATAACCAAACAGGTTCAGGAAGAAAAAGGTGCCGATAATGGAAACCGGAACTGAAATAGCCGGAATCAGCGTTGATCTGAAATCCTGCAAAAACACAAATACCACTAAAAAAACCAGAATAAATGCTTCGATTAGCGTGCGTACCACCTTTTTAATGGATGCTTCCAAAAATTCGTTGGTGTCATAAGTGATGGAAAGATGGTACCCGTCAGGAAACCCCTTTTCATATTCCGCCAAATGAGTTTTAATCTCTTTAATCACTTCGCGAGCATTGGAACCCTTTGTCTGATAAATATTTAGTGAAACTGTCGGGAATTGTCCGTTGGTGCTGGAGGTAACCTGATAGTTCTGTCCGCCCAAAACGATGTCGGCAATATCTCTCAGGCGCAAATATTCACCATTACCCAATGCCTTGATAATAATATCCTCATACTGCTCCTCACTGCTGTATCGTCCGGGATAAATGATGGTGTAGCTGAAAGATTCGCCGCTGTTTTGTCCCAGCACTCCCGAGGCGGCTTCCTGACTTTGAGAGCGGATTGCAGCAATAACATCTGCCGGTTCAAGACCGTAAAGCATCATTTTGTCGGGTTTCATCCAGATGCGCATGGAGTAGGTTTTGGAGCTGTATATCCCGACATCGCCAACTCCGTTGATGCGTTGCAGGTCGGGAACCATATTGATTTGCAGATAGTTGGATATGTCAATGTCGGTTAATGCCGGGTTTGTGCTGTAAACATCAAAAAACATCAGCGCATCAGTTTGCTGTTTCCGGGTGGAAACACCGGTTTGCAGAACTTCCTGCGGCAGCAGCGGGTTTGCTAATGCTACCCTATTCTGAACGTTTACCGCCGCAATATCGGGGTCGTAATTCTGTTCAAAATAGACGGTAATTTGCGCAATTCCGTTGTTTGAAGCTGTGGAAACCATATAGGTCATCCCCTCAACTCCGTTGATTTTTTCTTCGATGGGGATGATCACGCTTTCAAGAACCGTTTTGGCATTTGCCCCGGGATAGGTGGCGAATACCTGAACTGTCGGTGGCGCAATGTCCGGGTACTGCGTGATGGGCAGCGTAAATATTCCCAGAATACCCAGAATTACTATAACAATGGAGATTACGGTTGATAGGACAGGCCTCTCAATGAATTTCTTAAGCATGTTGAATTTTCACTTTTGAATGATAATTAAAAGACGGTGGCAACAGGCGAAGTGATGCTGTCGTAGGGCAAGCTTTCAGGGTAAACCGCTGTGCCCGAGCGGATGAGACTTACCCCTTCGGCTATGATTTCGTCTCCTTCGTCAATGCCTTCGGAAACAATGTAAATCCCTTTTGTCCGGTCAACCACACTGATAATCGTTTCAACGGCAGTGTTTTTCCCGCTTCCGCGGTCTATCTTCATCACGTAGGTTCTTCCCTGTCTTTCAAATGTTGATTTTTGCGGAACAACCAATACATTATTATAATGCTTTGGGATTCTGATGATTCCGGTGCTTCCGTTGGTTAGAATCTGTTCGGGATTGTCAAAAACAGCCCGGTAGGAGATACTTCCCGTTTTGGTGTTAACCTGAGAATTGACGGTCTGAATGGTGCCTTTGTAGGGGTACTCTTCGCCATTTGCCAAAATCAGGGATACTTCGGGCAGATTTTTGATTTTTTCTACTCTGGTTTCACCTTCCGCATTGAGCAGAAAATCGAGATAATCTTTTTCGTTCAGGGAAAAGTATGCATACACCTTGCTGATATCGGATATGTTGGTCAGTGGCATCAGGTCAGATGGCCCGACCAGATTTCCCTTGCGAATTCTGATTTCGCCCACATAACCATCTACCGGGCTGGTAACGTTGGCATATCCGATGTTTGCCATGATGCTCTGGTAGGATGCCTGCGCCTGCTCTAATCTGGCATTTGCCGACTCTAACTGGGATGCGCTGATGATGTTTTTCTCTACCAGCGGTTTCAGCTGATCAACCTGCACCCGGGCGGCGTTGATATTTGCCTGTGCAGCGCCGGCTTCTTCCGTAAGTGAAGCGGTTTCCAGCTTAAAAAGCAGCTGCCCCTTCCTGACTTTTTGCCCTTCATCTACCAGAACACTGGTGATATAGCCCGAAACTTTTGGTCTCGCCTCGCTGTTGTTAATGCCTTCAATGCTCGCCGGATAGCTTAAAAAGGTCTCTACATCCCCGGATGGAATTTTGACGGTTACTACCGGCGTTGCCTGAATTTGTCCGGTGCTTGCCATTGCCTGATTCTGTGCACCATCTCTACTACCGCATGAAATAAACAAAATAAAAGCAGCTGTTATCAGAAATGAAAAGGAAAATGTTTTCATGATTTTACTATTATCTTCAAAATTGAATCGTACAATATATTTATTCGGTTTAGAATAAAGGCTCTTTTAGTCTGCTTTCAGCTATCTAACCAATTTTCTTTATAAATGGTTCATTTTTTTTGGTGCGTGAGGTAATTTTTGTCAGAATTCTGTTTTTATACCGAATCTAAAACTGTGTGAACTTCTTTTTTATTTCTCACAGAATTTTTCCCGCAGATTTCGCTGATTGTTTCTCGCAGATTTTCGCAGATTTCTTCCGTAGATTCTCGCATATTTTTCAACTGGCTACGGACTCTGAGCGGACACTGAGCGGACACTGAGCGGACACTGAGCGGACACTGAGCTTGTCAAAGTGTGTCGAAGTGTGTCAAAGTGTGTCAAAGTGGTCGAAGCGGTTTCCCGCAGATTTCGCGAATTTTCGCAGAATTTTCTTTGTTTTGATACTCAATTCTCAATACTCATTGTCTCAATACTCATTTCTTCGTGTCCTCATGCCTTCGTGTTCAGTTTTTCCTGGAA
>CAYNOQ010000022.1:31688-34782 GCA_964398855.1 uncultured Mariniphaga sp.
AACTTGAAACTTGAAACTTGAAACTTGAAACTTGAAACTTGAAACTTGAAACTTGAAACTCTGAGTTCTGCGAAGCATTTATGATTTACTATTTTGTCCTCTATCGGTCAACCCTTCAATTGCACCGCCCGAAACAGCCCACAGATAGAGGCTTGCCACCGATGCATAAGGAGAATAACGTTCCTGATATTTGGCAAAAAGCTCTTTTGTGATTTTTTCGTGCCCGTAAAGCATTCGCAGTCCTCTTTGTATGGCAAGGTCGCCAAAGCTGATAATATTTGGTCGCTGCATTGAAAAGATCATCAGCATTTCGGCTGTCCATGCGCCAATGCCGGGCAGTTTCACAAGTGTTTCACTAACTTCCCGGTCAGGTAAATTTTTGAGCAAATCAATATCTAACTCTCCGGAAACTACTTTGGAAGCCGCATGTTTTATATAACCCGCCTTTCGGAAAGAGATACCATATTGTTGCAGCTCCTCAGCGTTCATCGCATCAATAGCTTGCGGCGTAATGGGTTTTATTCCCTCCTTCATTCTGTTCCAGATAGTTTTTTGCGCTTTGGATGATATCTGCTGCCCCACAATTGTGTTGACAAGCGCCGAAAAGAGATCGGGATTTACAGGACGCCTGATCATACCGATGGCATCTATGGCTTCGCCAAGTTTTATATCTCTACTTTTGAGATAATTAATCTCCTTTTCACCATATTGGAAATAGTTCATCTTCTATCTTTTTAAATCAGCTATAGCTGTCAGTTTTCAACGTTAAGCGTCAAAACCTGTCCTTTTTCCAACAGCAGTTGCTTTAACTTTTCATATTCCACATCCTGCACGGCGATTTTTTTATCGATTGCCATGCAGGCAGCGACCGCTGCCGACTGCCCCAATATCATAAAAACCGGTTCCATGCGGATAGAGCCAAACGCAATATGGCTGGCTGAGGCACAGACCGGCACCAACAGGTTTCGGCACTCCTCTTTTTTGGGAATCAGTGAGCCGTAGGCAATTTCGTATGGAGATATGCCGACACCAATATCGCCCTCGTTTTGAACATGCCCGTTTTCATCCACATAGCGCTGCACGTTATGCGAATCAATGGTATAGGAACCCATTCCAACAGATTCGGGTGTCGGTGTGCGTTTGAGCAGTTCATTTTCAGTCATTACAAAAGTGCCAATCATGCGGCGGGATTCACGAATATAGAGTTGGTGAGGCCAGTGTCCGTTGTCAGTAAATTCATCCTTTGCAAGTCCGTATTCCTGCATTTCTGAACGTACTTTCTCCGGAACGCGCGGGTCGTTGGCAACAAACCAGAGCAATCCTTTCTGATAAGTTTCATGCTCTTTGATGATTTCTCTGCGCCGCTCATAGTCCGCTTCGGGATAATCGTAGTTCATGCCGATATTGTCACTGCTGAAAGGACCGTGATTGTTGGTATCTGTTTTGCGGTTGGGTATGACGTCAAATTTCTGAAACCACTCTTCTCTCCAACCGGCATCAAAAATCCGAACCAGAAGTTCATACTGCGTTGAGTCATAACCTTCAGGCTTGGGAAACGGAATGCGGTTTTTCGGATGATTGGTCATGCAGGTTCTGAAACAGTATGCCTGAATGCGCTGGTCTCCGCTTCCCTTTTCACCCGGTGCATCGGGACTGATGCGCGGCAGCAACCCGCTTGACGGATCGCCCGGCGTCCAATAGGGATCGATGGGTTGACCAAGTACCTTAAAATGATGGCGATGGTGAAAAACGTCTGTCTGCACGCCGTTCCACTCTTCGCCATAAACATCGCCGGCTTCCCTACCAACGTGGTAGCTGACTCCGGCTGCTGCCATCAGGTCGCCTTCATAGGTGGCATCCATAAATATTTTGCCTTTAAAAGTTTTTCCCGAAAGCGTAGTTATGGAAACGATATTTCCGTTCTCTTTTTTCACTCCGTCAGTCCGGTCAAGCCACTCATCACGGTAAACCTGAATATCATTTTCCCGGATTAAATCTTCAAAAACCTGCTCAGCCACATGGGGTTCAAAGAGCCACATGGTGCGCATTTCGCCGTCGATTGCAGGCACGCCCTGACCGGTATTTCCGAACTCCTCCTTTTTCATCCATTTCCAGGCATCGTCCTGCTGATAATGGTTATACACCCTATGATAAAAGTTTCGGGCAAGTCCGCCAATTGTCTCCTTCTTTCCTGTGTCGGTGTAGCCTAATCCACCGGAAGTGAGCCCGCCAAAATGTATGTCGGGAGAAACAACGATAACCGATTTGCCGGACTGAGCAATTTCAACAGCAGAAATTACGGCGGCAGAAGTGCCGCCATATATAATAACATCGGCTTTTAAATCATCGCTTTCTGCTTTTTCACAGCCAAAAAAAAGAAAACAGTATAAAGCTATTCCCAAAAATGACATTAAAATGCGTGGCTTTTTAAACTTTCTATTCATTGTATTTTTGCTAATGGTTACATTTACTTCAAAATCGCTTTGATGCGCTTCAAAAGTATCTGTTTTATCCGGCAAACTCAAATTTTGAATGGGAAAGTCTGGTGTGATTGCGAATTTGCTGAATTAGCTTTTCGTTATGCCATTTAACACGACCCCAAAATTTATCGGGACAAACAGGTTGGGAGGAGATAAGAAAATCTCCTCACTTGATGCGGAATAACGCAACTATGTATAGTAGGGGATATTTTTCGGCATCGGTTTATTCATCCAATGAAATACATTCCACCGGACAAACCTCCACACATGCTCCGCAGTCGGTGCAAATTTCCGGATCGATATAATATATATCACCTTCGGAAATGGCGCCAAGCGGGCACTCATCAATGCATGCCCCGCATGCGATACAATCTTCTGAAATTTTATATGCCATAACTTGTCTCTTAAAGTGATAAGTTTCAATTTCCAAAAGTAAAAACATTAGTAAAACAATCAAAGACCTAAAAGTCTTTTTTGTAAATTGCGCTTTCTTTTTAACAAACCCGGTTACTCAGATTCAAAAACATAATCACAGAGCGCAAATCGTAATAGAAAAAAATGGCATTGCTAATTAAATAGAGTTTTATATCTTTGTATAAAAAAAATTATGAATT
>CAYNOQ010000023.1:0-33975 GCA_964398855.1 uncultured Mariniphaga sp.
GATTTTAACATCTTTTATTTTTAGAAAATGATAAATTATTGAATTTTATAACATATATTCGCCAAATGTAAATTTTAAATGACTAAATTAATTTGTTATGAGAAAAGTTCTATTTAAAACTTTAAGTGTTTTTATGGCGTTCACTTTACTTCTCGCCCAAAACTTTTCATCCTACGCAAGTGAAACTGTTTCCTTGTTTGATGAGTCTGACTTTTCATTTAATGAAGCACAGCTATTTGCCGAGCTTGAAGAGCTAAATGCTTTGGATGCTTTTGTGGAAATTAATGAAGGGATTACTTTTTCTGAGCTTGAAGCAAGTGAAAATCTGTTAGTTGCCGAAATGGACAGTGCGGCAGCACCCATGGGTATGGCTACCAATGATGGCGATACGGCCCCGTTAGGTATTCCGTCATTCCTTTGGGGATGTGTTTTAGGTGTTGTCGGCTTGCTTATCGTGTATATAATGACCGACCAAAATAAAGATGAAGCCAAAAAGGCATTGTGGGGCTGTGTTGCTTCATCCGTTGTGGGCGGAGTATTATACATGGTGCTTTGGGGAGCCTGGGCTGCCACTGCTACCGCAGCTACCGCTGCTTACTATTAAAATTTACTTTAAACTGTTTTAACAAAGGCTGTCTGATTTAACAACAGCCTTTTTTTTACTGCAATGAGAATCAACGTCTTATTTCTCCTCTTTTTTAGTTCGGCTTTCCTGAATCTTTCGGCTCAGGATTATTTCAGAATCGGAGTTGATTTTACAACCAAAACCAAACCTGCCGAAGGAAAGTCCAATCTGACAAAAGGAAAAGTCTTTTATGACAAATATACAAAAGAACTCATCTATGATATCTCTTTTCCCGAAAAGGAAAAATGGGTGGTTCAGGATTCGCGTATCTACAAACTGACAAACGATTCTGTCTATTTTTCAGAAGAAATTCCATCGCTGAACGAATTTACAATTTTTCATCTTGCACTGAATTCAGACCTTACCTATTTTGGTCTGGACAAAGCCAATTATGCAATCAGCAAAGTGGATAAAAAGGGAGATTTGGTTGTTACTTACTGGAAAATTCCGCCACAAATTCAGGAAATGATTAGCAGCATTGCAGTCGCCCGGAAAGATGACAGCCTGCATAGTGTCATTATCTCCGGCGGAGATTTTCAGGTGAGCAGCAAACAATTCTTCAGAGATTATATCAGGATTGGAGGCTTTGAATTTCCGGGAACCGTAGTTCATATTTTTTATGATTCGGAACAAAAGGAGAACTATCAGGTTATGGAATTTAAAAATATTGTTTTAAATGATGTTGAAAATGAGGCAAACTATCACTATAAACTGGAACAATAGGTTCTTTTTGAGAGGTTTGATTCTTATGATTTTGCTCATAGCGGCTACTGTTTCGGAAGCAAAATCACAAAATAACGCATTGGGACTAAGTGATATTAAAGGGTTGTTTGATACACACAAACATGCTTCCCAAAAATATTCAGGAAATAGTTCCAAACCGAAAAATGAACTTGAATTTTTAATGGCTTCGGGATTTAATGTTTACAAAGCCTTTTTTTCATCTCAGGACAATCCAAGCTGTGTGTTTTATCCATCCTGCTCTGAGTATTCCGTGCAATCTTTTCAGCAGAAAGGCTTATTCTTAGGCACACTCTACACTTTTGACCGTCTCTCCAGATGCCATCACTTTATCAGTTCCGGTCAGTATGTTTTCGATCCTTCCAAAGAAAGATTTTATGATCCTGTCAGGTAAAAAAATAGTTTTGTTCGTCACCCTTTTTATGCTGCTCAAAGCAGGCAGCTCTCAGGACCTTTTTAATGTCGAAAACTCAAAACGATTTGCAAATTATCTGATGAATACCCGTCAGTATCATCTGGCAGCCATTGAATATGAGCGCATTTTGAATATTTCCGTTGCGGATGACGAAACAGGCAGAAATCTTCTGAAAGCATACCGGTTTGACAACAACTGCACGCAATCGTTTCAAAATTTAAGTACATTGAATATTGATAATTTTCTGAAAACCGGTGTTGTTGCCAGAGAATTTTTGAATTTGTCGCTTGCCTGCAATTGTAACGTCCCGGCAGGTGATTTTGAGCGGGCGCTTTTGCCATTGAATGCAAATAGCCAGGCATTTTACAGGTTGGGATACTATTTTTTCAGAAGTGAGCATGACTCGTTGTTTCGCTTCAAAAGTGCGAATAAAGATTTGATAGCTCACTCTTATCCGTCGCTGCTATTTGCTGTTGAAGAGCTGGAAAACTCCCGGCGGCTAAGTCCCGGACTTGCAGCCGGTATGTCGGCAGTTTTGCCCGGCAGCGGTAAAGCCTACTCCGGATATTGGGGCGATGCGCTGATGTCCCTTGCTTTTGTTGGCACCAACGCCTGGCTCTCCTACCGGGGATTCGACAAAAAAGGGGTAAAAAGCGCCAGCGGCTGGGCTTTTGGCGGGCTTTCACTTGGATTCTATCTGGGAAATATCTGGGGCTCAGCCCGCGCAGCCCGAACCCGCAATGAAATTCGATATGAAAAATTGTATAATGAAGCAAAAAATAGTTTTTACAGCCATTTTTAATGTTCTTGCTCTTTTTTCTGTCGGACAGAGCATTGATGAAGTTTATCTTTTTGCGGAAAAGCAATTTGATGCAGGAAATTATCCTGAGGCGCTGACAGAGTACCAGCGTGTTGCCTTTTTTGATACTGAAAATCGGTTTGAGAAAATTTATGAAAAAACAGGCGACCTTTTTTATCTCACCGGTGATTTTGAGTCGGCAATAAGGAATTACAATATTGCCGGAAGAATTGAAAAAAGCGACAGCGCAAAAATTGAAATTCAAATAAAAAAAGCATTGTGTTTTTTCAGGCAGGAGAACTACCTGTTTGCCGTGAATGAGCTGATCTCGGCACGTGCTTCTCAAAGCGGTGTTTTGAGGGACAAGCTTCATCTTTATACCGGTGTTGCCTGGTTTGGCGCTGAAGAATACAGTGAGGCACTTGATAATTTTGCCAAACTGCTGCCTGATGAGGAGGTTCACAAACTGGAAAATATTTTCATTCAGTTTGAAAAAAGGCAGAAGCGTTTCAGACCCGGGAAAATTGAAACATTGAGCATTATTTTTCCCGGATTGGGACAGCTCTACTGCGGTGATATAATTAACGGTATCAATTCGGTGATTTTGGTTGGCAGTCTGGCAGTTCTTGGCATCTGGGCATGGCAGACCTATGGGGTGCTGGATGCACTGCTGTCGGTTGGTCCCTGGTATTACCGCTACTATACGGGAGGCATTCAGAATGCAAAAGCTGCTGCATACGAAAAAATTGCACACGAAAAGGAACATACATACGGAGAAATCATTCAGTTGGTAGAAAACAGCCTAAAACCGGTTCCATGACAGCCCGACGCTTTTTTATCTCTATACTTTTTTTGGGCTTTGCTGCCGGCTGTTTTGCAAACGATGACGAAGAGCTTGTGAACAATATTTTTATGCTGATCTATAATCAGCAATTTCCCGAGGCGGAGATGATTCTTCAATCTCAGAACGGCAGAATAGAAAAATCCAGTTTCTATTTTTTGACATTAGACCTGAACTGGTGGAAGTTGATTCTGTCGCCCTCAGAAATGAGCTCGCGACAGTATAACACGCTGCTGAAAACAATCAAAAGTGAAAAAAACATTGTCGCCGAAGATAATATCAGCCGGCTGATCTGGCTCTCCTACCAGATGCGTTTTGAGTTGAAAAGGTATAATTTCATTGCTTCTGCCGTTCTGCATTCCGAAATAAAGAAGGTGCTCGGCAAAATGAGTGAAAACGACCCGGGAAACAGAGACAGCAAAATACAACTGTTCTATCTTTACACTGCATTATTCAAGTACTACGATAATATGCTGAACCCGTTTTTTCAGGAGAGCAGGCGCAGGGCAAGGGCAGAAGCCCTGAATGAGATTGAGCTGTTTACTTTTGAAAACAACCAGATTGTTTCCACGTTAGCAAACTATTTTTTAGGAAAAATTTACATGGATTACGAGAAAAAACCTGCGGAAGGTAACCGCTACTTCAAGGTTTTGACTGAAAAGTATCCTCGCAACAAGCTGTTCCGGGAGATGCTGACAACATCGGAGATGTAGCTAACTCCACAATACCATTTTTCTGGGGCGGGAGCGGAAGGTGTCTTTCCGGCAAGCTGGACATTTTGCGCTTTTCAGCCGGTGAATATTGGTCAGTTTCAATCGTGCACGACATTCGGTGCAGCGAAATTCACTTTTGTAAACGGAAACTCCATCATCATACAGCGCCACGCTAATCTTTTCGTACAACAATCCGCAACGGGGGCATTTGTAGATTTTGAAGGCGGTGTCCAAAAACAGGTTTCTGTTTTTTAATGCAAGTTTTTTTAAAGCGTTGTGGGTTTTGTGATGAAACAGTTTCAGGCTGCCATTCAGGTAGTTTTCCAATGGTTGCGGATGAATCAGATAACCGTGGCCTAAGTTGAAAGTGGTTTCAAATCCACAGGTTTCGCATTGATATGCATAAGCTTGTCCCATGATTTTGATTTTTGCCCTGAATCTAACAAAAATCAGTGAAAGTTAAGCTAATCATCCAGTAAATTTTGTGGAAGTTCTTTATTTGCTCTTGCCCCGAGAGTTTTCAACCGCTCTGCTCTGCGAATCAGGTTGCCGCTTCCTGTCTGCAGCTTGTTCATCGCTTGGTCATAATTTTTTCTGGTGGAATCGATGCTTTTACCAATGCTTTCCAAATCAGCAACAAAGCTTACGAACTTATCATACAGCGCTCCGCTCTGCCGTGCAATTTCCAGAGCATTCCGCGTCTGGTTTTCCTGCTGCCAGATGGATGCAATGGTGCGCAGGGTGGCAAGCAACGTGGAAGGACTCACGATCACCACTTTCTGATCCCATGCAAAGGTGAACAGTTCGTAATCCTCCTGAATCGCAAGACTGAATGACGCTTCGATAGGAAGAAACAACAGCACAAAATCAGGCGAATTCAGGTTTCTTGCCGATTGGTAATGTTTTTCACTCAGCCCCTTGATGTGAGCTCTCAGGCTTACCAGATGTTCTTTAATGAATTTTTCCTGCTCCTGCTCATCGGCTGCATTAACAGCCCGCTCGTAGGCAACAAGCGAGACTTTGGAGTCAATGATAATGTGCTTGCTGTCAGGGAGATTCACGACTATATCAGGCTGAATGCGCTTTCCCTCTTCGGAAATGCTGCTGAACTGCTTTTCGTAACCCTGTTTCCCTTCATTCAGCCCGGAGCGCTCCAGAATCCGTTCCAGCACAACTTCGCCCCAGTTCCCCTGCTTTTTCACATCGCCTTTCAGCGCTTTGGTCAGGTTGTTTGCCTCCTCGCTGATGCGGTGATTCAGGTCGTACAGCTTTTTCAGCTCAGCGCGTAAATCGGTCTGGTCTTTCAGCCCTTTCTGGTAGGTATCTTCCACCTTTTTTTCAAAAAGATGGATTTTCTCCTTCAGCGGAGCTAAAACTTCACCGATATTTTTCTGATTGGCAAGCGTAAATTCCTCACTGTTTCTCTTCAATATTTTTGAAGCAATATTTTCAAATTCCGTGGTAAATTTTTTCTGCAAATTTTCAATCTCCTGCTTTTGGTTATCTAACTTTTCCTGAAAATTTGCAGTTTCCGCTTCTGCCTTTGCTATTTGCTGAAGATGCTGCTCTTTCAATCGTTCGCCCTGTTCAAACAGCTCCTGCAAACGATCTTTTTCATCCTGAAGATTACTCAGTTTTTCATCCTGTCGTGCAAAACTCACTTCAAATCCGTTTCGCTCGGCAGCAAATTTCCTCTCCTTCGATTTGATATGCAGAATTGCAACAATAAGTGCAGTCAAAAGACCAATAACCAACCCGACGATACCAAATATGAATTCCATTTCAAGCATTTTTAGCGTTAAAAATACAAAAATGAAATCAGCAAAGGGAATTTCATGCAGCTAAATGCAGAATGACTTTAAACTTTAAGGCTGGAGTGTAAAAAATTTAGCCGGTTACCACTTATAAACAATGGAATTGATGTTCATTCCTGCGCCAACCGAGCAGAGAACGATGTAATCTCCTTTGTTAATTTCTTGTCCGTCAATTTTATTTTTCACCACCAGGTCGAGCAGAGTGGGGACAGTTGCCGTGGATGAATTTCCTAAATAATTGATGGTCATGGGCATAATTCCTTTGGGAACTTCCTTTTCGCCATACAGCCTGAAAACTCCGCCAAGAATCGCTTCATCCATTTTTTCGTTGGCTTGATGGATAAGCACTTTTTTTATGTCTTTCAGATGAAGTCCTGCCTTTTCAATGCTCTCTTTAACCACTAACGGAACGGTTTTGATTGCATAGATATAGAGTTTATGCCCCGCCATTTTAATCCAGAGTTCATTTCCGGGAGTGTCGGGATTATTTGAACCGCCTAAAGTGAGCAGTTTTGCATAGTCGGCTGAATCGGAGCGACTTGCATGAGAAATCAGTCCTGTTGGCGAATCGCTTTCCACACCTTCAACAATGGTTGCGCCGGCACCGTCGGCATAAATCATGGAGTCGCGATTGTGGGGGTCGGAAATACGTGAAAGCACGTCTGCGCCAACAACTACGCCACGTTTCATCGTCCCGCTTCGGATATAGGCATCGGCAACAATCATTGCCTGCGTCCAGCCCGGACAGCCGGAAATAACATCATGGCAAATGCACGTCGGATTTTGAATTTTCAGTTTCATCTTCACCTTGTTTGCCAGACTGGGGAGCACATCAATACGGACATTTTTCTCCATAATGTCTCCAAAATTGTGGGCAACAATGATAAAATCCAAGCTGTTCGCAGAGATGCCGGATGAATTGCAGGCATCCTGAACGGCAAGTACCGCCAGGTCAGAAGTTAGCTGATTGTCAGCGGCATAGCGCCGCTCATCAATATTGGTGATTTCAAAAAACTTTTGAATAATATCTTCATTGGACTTGTCAAACGGTTCTTTAGTCGTTGCATCAAAAAACTGATAGTCCATAAATTCCTGATTCCCGACTATTTTTGGGGGGAGATAACTTCCTGTACCTACTATACGGGTATAAATTTGTTTTGTCATATTTACTCAATTCCTCAACTGATCACTACTTGTGAAATTTGTTCAAAATTACACTTTTGCCATCAAATTCTGCATAGGAGTAATTTGTAATCCAATCGCCAAGCAAGATGAGACGGGAGCCGTTTTTCACTTCCACATCAGCCATTTGATGGCGGTGGCCAAATATAAAATAATCTATCCACTCCTTTTTCAAATACATTTCAGCAAAATTATACATGCATTCATTCTTAACCTTAAATTGTTCTTTGACTGCATCATTCGACAACCGGCTCGACTTCGACCAGCGGTGTGCTAAATAAAAGGCAAAGTTGGGATGAAGCCTGGAAAAAAGCCACTGCATCTTTTTACTGGTGAAGATTTTTTTCATAAAAAGATAGGTTTTGTCGTCAGGATCAAGCCCGTCTCCGTGGGCTAAAAAAAACTTTTTACCGCCAATTTCGGTCACAAAACTATCCCGGTGAAGGGTCAGTCCGATTTCATCCGTCAGGTAATCGAAAACCCATAAATCGTGATTTCCCGTAAAAAAATGGATGGGCACACCGCTGTCGGAAAGATCGGCAAGCCGCCCTAAAATTCGGGTGTAGCCGCGCGGCACCACTTTTTTATATTCAAACCAAAAATCAAAAATATCTCCCAGCAGATAGAGCGCTGTCACATCTTTTGCGATGAAATCAAGCCATTGTGCAAAAAGTTTTTCCCTTTCGCGGTTATTATTCAGCGCAGGTGCTCCAAGATGAACATCAGAAACAAAATATATTTTCTCTTTTTCAGACAAGCCGGATTGTTTAATCTTTGAAATTAATTGAGAAGTCCCGCAAGCGCTTTGTCCAGAGCCGGACCAGAAAGGTCTTTGGCAATGATAATTCCCTCTTTATTCATTAAATAATTAAAGGGAATAGATTGCACATTATAGTGAAGCAGAGCTAAATAGCTGCCTTCCATGTCGCCGACATTCACCCAGGTGAGTCCGTCCTGATCAATGGCATCCACCCACTCAATCCGGTTTTCATCCACGCTGACCTGATAAATCTCAAAACCCTTGCTTTTGTATTTTTGATAGGCTTCCACCAAAACTTCATTCTGAATCCGGGAATTGCGGTCAACTGCCGACCAAAACTGGAGAAGCACCGTTTTGCCGCGCAGAGAAGAGAGAGCGACCTCTTTTCCGTTTACATCGGGTAAAACAATATCGGGGCTGTTGTCTCCCTGTTCGCGGATAAACTGCTGCATACGAAAGCTTTGCTCCTCCTTAATCATTTGCAGCGTATTCTGATAGAGCGCCTTCACATGCCCCGAGTTGGGATAAACCGCATGAAGTGCCGATGCCGCAACCCGCATGGGGTGCAACTCCTTAATCACATATTCGTTGTCGTCAAATTTCTGATAAAGCGCCAAAACAGATGACATTGAAAATGCGTTACCCATCACAAACTGTGTTGAAAATTCAGTTTGCCTCTTTTTTATGGAGTCGATCTCTGCCTCCCAGTTGGCTTTCATCGTTGGAAAATCGGGATTTCTGGTATTTAAGTTCATCATAGACTGCAGCGAGTCTAATTTTTTTCTTGTGGTTAATAGCCGGTCACTCAGTGTTTTAACTTGCAATGAACCGGGAGAGCCCTCCACTTTGTAGCTGCGCTCAAAATTTGCGGCATCCGCTTCCACCACAACCTGCTCAAGCGAATCCAAAAGCAGCGTGATGAACTTTTGCCCTGAAAGCTTCAAAAGATAGTAAGTGGGCATGGTGGTTTTTCCCTTAAAGGAAAATTCGCCGGTTTTGCTGATTTTAACTGAATCAACAGGTTTTGTTGCTGCAACCAGCAACTCTTCCAGATAGATTGTCTTCCCTTCGGCATGGGTGATTTTTCCGGTTATGGTAAATAGCCCCTCCTGTTTGCCGCAACCTGCCGACAATAAAATTACGGATAATCCCGCTATGAGTATTTTTCTCAAATTCTTCATTTTAATTAAAAGGGCATAAAATTAACAAAATCCAATATCTGAAAAATAACATTTCCGAAAAATAACATTATTTAAAGAATGCAGCGCATTTTCAAATTTCCAAATGAATGATAATTAAATATTGACAAAAATATTTTATGTTCGTTGGCTGACAAAATAAAATGAAAATTCATTACGACATAGATAGTTTTAAAGCGCACAAACCGGTGGTGACCATCGGCACGTTTGACGGCGTTCATCTCGGGCACCGGAAGGTAATTTCGCGTCTGAAAGAGTTTGCCCGGAGCCACGACGGCGAGTCGGTTATTTTCACATTCTATCCCCATCCCCGGCTGATAACTGCGCCAGATGAAACAAACCTGCGGCTCTTAACCACGCTCAGGGAGAAAGAAGAACTTTTTGCACAGTCGGGAATTGATCACCTTATCGTTTTTCCGTTCACGAAAGCGTTTTCCCAGCTCACCTATTCTCAGTTTATTGAGCAGATTTTGGTTGAAAAGATGAAAACCCACTGCTTGGTAGTTGGTTATGATCATCGCTTTGGGAAAAACCGCGAAGGAAGCTATCAGCATTTGTTAGCCAGCGCCGGAAAATACGGATTTGCAATTGAAAAGCTTGATGTTCTGCTGATTGATAAAGCTGATGTCAGCTCCACACGCATTCGGGAAGCACTTCAGAAAGGAGATATTGCCGAAGCAAATAAATTGTTGGGCTACCATTTTACTTTGCACGGAACTGTTGTGGAGGGAAGACGGTTGGGTAGAAAAATAGGTTTTCCTACTGCAAATATTGAAGCATCAGACCCCAACAAACTCATTCCGGGCTATGGTGTTTACGCGGTGGAAGTGCAAATTGACGAAAAGAAATATGGCGGAATGATGAATATCGGATCGCGCCCCACTTTCAACAAAAACGCCGATAACCGCAGCATTGAAGTCAATATTTTCGATTTTTCCGAAGATATATACAACAAGGAGATAACCCTGATTTTTGCAGGAAAAATCCGGAATGAACACAAATTCAGCGGAGTGGAAGCGCTGACCGAACAGTTGAAAAAGGATGAGGTAACGGCAAGGAAAATTATTGGAAGGAGTTTATAGTGATGTGGGTGAAAGATTGAAAACAAAGCATATTTGTTTCTACGCTCTTGTGTATAGAATTATGGAGCTGTTAGAATAAAAAATTTAAATTTATTTGACAAAAGGTAGCAAAAACACTATCTTTGCAAATGAAATCAATATCAAATGAAGTATAGTGAATTTCACCGTAAACTCCCCAAAAGAGGTAAAGAACGAGGTTGGTTCTGGACCAGGGAGAGCGAAGGCAGTCATTATATTTATGAAGACAAAGACGGAAACCGGTATCCGGTTCCATATCATGGAGCTAAGGAACTGCCTAAAGGTCTTCAGCTAAGGATTGAAAAGGATATGGGTTTAAAGTAACTTGTCTTTTTCAGTAAAGATTATTTTCATACTATTTAGATAAAGAACGTCATGGGAAAAATTACAGTAACAATCGAACGGGGTCAGGATCATTACGCTGCAGGGGCGAATGAGATACCAGGTATCTATGCCGCCGGAGATACTATTGACGACGTGAAGAATGATGTTCAGAATGCTATCCGGATATATAAAAAAAATAATAGTAATATACCGGAAGAATTGAAGGGGGATATTGATATCAAATGGACTTTCGATGTTGAATCCTTTATGGAGTATATTAGCGGAACTTTTTCAAAAAGAGCGCTTTCACGCATGACGGGGATTAATGAGAAACAGCTTGGACATTATGCCAGTGGTTTAAAAAAACCCCGTCCCGCAACAGTGGAGAAAATTGAAAATGCACTCCGCCAATTTGTAAATGATATGAGTCAGGTACATTTGGTTTGATTTGAAATCTCATGGATTATAAATTTTTGTTTTTAACAGGTTAAAGACAAAAATTTATTTTCAGAGTCAATTTCACCTTTTCACTAACTTCGCTGAAACCGGCAAATGGTCTGAGTGCCGGAAATAATCGTGCGTTTCAAAATCAAATGAATCAAACACCGGACTGTGAAAAATATAGTCGATACGCAGCGGAGGCAGCTTGTTGACGTAGGTTTGTCCGATTCCTTTCCCGGAACAGACGAAAGCATCTTTCAGCCCTTTTCGCAGCTGCTGATAAGCATAGGAGGCGGGAACTTCATTCAGGTCGCCACAGAGAATAACCGGATAAGGAGTCTCCTCAATCGCTTTTCTGATAATCTCCACCTGCCCGGAGCGCATCAAAAATCCATCCTTCAGTTTTGAGCCTAACTCCCTCGCTTCTTTCAAATCCTCCTCAGTGGAAACGCCGGAATCAATTATCGGATAATCAGCCGGATCAATTCCGTAGGAGTGCAGGTGAACATTGAAAACGCGTACCGTGTCGGCATCAATCACCAGATCGGTGTAAATGGTAATATTTCTGGAATTTTCAAAACGAATTTCATTCATGTTCACAATGGGGTAGCGCGAGAGCGTTACCGAGCCAAAGGTACTGCTGGAGCGGGCATACTGATAATGATTTATAAAATCAAACTCTTCCACTGTTTTGGGAAGATTGAAAATTGTGTTTTTTCTCAGCCTGACTTCCTGAAGACAAACAATATCGGGTTTATGCTCTTTTAAAAAATTGGAAATTTCAACCGCAGTTTCCTTCTCTGAAAGATTTCCGGTTCCCCTGAAATGGTGAACATTGTATGACAAAATCTTAATTCCCTCTTCACCGATTGTTTTCCCTTTCAGTTTGTAATATCTTGCAACAAAGCTCCAGCCTGCCGCAATTGTAATGAGTGAAATCAGCGCATACCGTGGCTTGGCAATAATCCAGAAAAACAAAAACAGAACATTTATCAGCAAAATAAACGGGTAAGCCAATCCAAAAAAGGAGAATATCCAGTTTTTTTCGGGTGAATAGTAACCTGATAAATAGGAAATTATCAGTGCTAATGCAGCAATTGTATTGAAGCCAATCAAAATGGCTTTTATCAGTTTTTTCACACTTTCGTTTTCTATTCTGTAAAAATGAGAAAGTTTTTTAAGATTTCGGCGCCTGTAACATTAATTTTCACCTGCGGCAGCGCAACATCCGGTTTTTTCCAAATAAATCTTTTTTGACTTCAATTTCCCGAAAACCCGATTTTTCCAATAAATCTGCCGTTTCTGTCCCTAAGCTCTCATTAATTTCAAAAAAAAGCCATCCCTTTTCGTTCAGATGTAATTTCGCAAAACCGGCAATGTAGCGATAGAACAGCAGCGGGTCGTCATCAGGAACAAAAAGTGCGCTTCCCGGTTCGTGCTCCAGTACATTGGGCTGCATGACTGCTTTTTCCGATTCCCTGACATAAGGGGGGTTGCTCACAATCAGGTCGAAATTTCCCCACACATAATGTTGCCAATTTAAAATATCAGCCTGAAAAAGAGTGATTTGCAGATTGTTTGTTTCAGCATTGCCTCTTGCAATTTCAAGCGCCTCCGCCGAATAGTCAACTGCCGAAACAAGCGCTTCAGGTAATTGCTTTTTGAGCGCAAGCGCAATGCATCCGCTTCCGGTTCCTATATCTAAAATGAAAGGGGAGCCGGAAATTCCCGATTCGCCAATCCACTGAACTAACTCTTCAGTTTCGGGGCGCGGAATCAGCGCCGAAGGCGTAACCTTCAGTTTTAAATCCATAAATTCAGTTTCTCCAAAAATATACTGAACCGGTTCATGCCGTTTTAATCGTTTCACAATCTCCTTCACAGGCTTGCTGAACCGGGGATCAAGAATTTCATCTCTTTTCAGAATCATGGCAGTATAATCCATGCCGCAGACCTGTTCGAGAATTATTCTTGAAAATGATTTTATCTCACTTTCAGGATACAAACCGCCTAATTCTTTTTCAATATATTGAATAGTCGCCTTCATTATGCTATTTTTGACCGTGTAAAGATACTTTTTCTCATACAATGGTGACAGAAGAAAAATATATGCAGCGCTGTATCGAACTGGCACAATCAGGTGCTGGCAGCGTATCACCCAACCCGATGGTAGGCTGTGTCATTGTTCACGAAAACAGGATAATAGGCGAAGGTTTTCACCGGAAGTACGGGGAAGCGCACGCCGAAGTGAATGCGGTGAACTCTGTTGCAAATCCCGAACTTCTGAAAGAAAGTACACTTTATGTCTCTTTGGAACCGTGTGCCCATCATGGACGCACGCCCCCCTGCACCGATCTGATTATTGAAAAGCAAATTCCGCGGGTTGTGATTGGTACTGCCGACTCTTCGCCGCAGGTGGCAGGAAAGGGCATTCAAAAACTGAAGGAAGCGGGAATTGAAGTGGTGTCGGGCGTACTCGGACAGGAGTGCCACGAACTGAACAAAAGGTTTTTTACATTTCACGAAAAAAAGAGACCATACATCATTCTGAAATGGGCGCAAACTTCGGATGGTTTTATCGACATTGACCGGGAATCAGAAAACTTTGGCGAACCGACATGGATAACCGGTAGCTTAGCGCTGAGGCTTGTTCATAAAATCCGGGCAGAGGAGGATGCCATTCTTGTGGGAACAAATACGGCGCTGAAAGATAATCCGGCACTTTCCGTGAGAAACTGGGCAGGCAACAGCCCTCTGCGCATTGTGATTGACAGGGAACTGAAATTACCGAAAACCCTGAAGTTTTTCGACAATGCTCAAAAAACATTGATTTTCAATGCTCAAAAAACAGAAAAAAAGGATTCAACCGAATGGTTAAAACTCGATTTTTCAAAAGATATTATTCCTCAGATGCTCACGGAATTATTTCACAGAAAAATTCTTTCGCTCATTGTGGAGGGCGGAAAGCAACTTTTGGAGAGTTTCATTTCCGGCGGATATTGGGATGAAGCACAAGTTTTTGCAGGAAACAGGTTCTTTTCCAAAGGCATTGAAGCGCCAAAAATAGATGGAATTCAAACAGCCTGTGAGCTGCTTGACCAAGACCGGTTGTTCATTTTCAAAAATCGTGGTTAAAATATTATGCTCCGGGGACCATTGGGCATAATCTGAATTTTTAGAATCCGCTCCACATACTGAAAATAGTAGAATAGCTTGTGGTTCAGCTCAAATCCGTAATCAATATGAGATTCGTAGCCAACAATCGGTTCAAAGAAGGATCGTTTCCCGGGCTGTGCTGCATTGTAATTCCATGCAGAAACGTACTGCCTGTTCCAGTTTTCATAATAGGATTGCGAGCGGTATTTTGCCGGCGAATTCTGAAGCTGATACCAGGTTTCAAATCTGGCATCAAAAACAATCAGCTCATATTCGGTGGAGTCTTTCTGCTCAACTTCCTGTTCCCCGGATTCTATTTTCACAATGCCTCTTTGCGTTGAGCAGGCAATGATAACGGTCAATGCGACTAATAGAAAAAGAAGCTGCTTCATTGTTTTCATCTTTAAAAAATGTTTTCTGTCTCTTTTATTTGTACGAATTTAGTATTAAAATTGTTTTTAACTTGAATTTTTATGAAATTTAACGCACATAACAAAATTTAATACCCATGCACCCGGGACTGGATTTTTGGACAATTTTTTCACTGATCTTTTTGGTTACTGCCATTCCGGTAGCCATTATGATTATTTTGGAAAAACGTTCTCCGTTCAAAACAGCTGCATGGGTGCTGGCGCTCGTTCTTCTTCCGGTTTTCGGAGTGGTTTTTTACCTTCTTTTCGGACAGGAATACCGGAAAAAAAAGCTTTTTTCCAGAAAAGGGATAAAAAGCCTGAATCAATACCGAAAACTTTCCATCACGCAGTTGCGCCAGTTTGAGCATGTTTATCAAAATCTTCCGCCTGACGTCATTGAGAAAAAGAGCATCATCAGGCTTTTGCTTAAAAACTCAAATGCATTGCTCACTTCGGGAAACCGGATAAAAATATTATCTGACGGCGAAGCGACTTTTCGCTCTATTTTTAAGGCAATTGAAAATGCAAAACACCATGTGCATCTGGAATATTACATTCTTGAAAATGATAAAATCGGAAACCGGCTGAAAGATTTGCTCATCAGGAAAAGTAGGGAAGGGATTGAAGTGCGCGTCATTATTGACGATGTGGGCAGCTGGGGGCTTGGCAAAAAATTCATTGCTGAACTCCGGCAAAACGGGGTGGGGATATTCCCTTTTATGGAAGTGCGTTTTCCGCGATTGACTTCGCGTGTCAACTACCGTAATCACAGAAAAATTGTGATCGTGGACGGGATTGTTGGATTTTTGGGAGGAATCAATTTTGCAGACCGCTATATAGAAGGAGTTAAAAAAATTGGTCACTGGAGAGACACACACCTTCGCATTGAAGGCGATGCTGTTAAGTGCATGCAGATTGTTTTTTCAGCCGATTGGTATATCGTAACCCGGGAAAACCTGACTGGAACGCTCTATTTTCCGGTTCTGCCTGAAAAGAAAGGTGTTCCGGTGCAAATTTCAGCCAGCGGTCCCGATTCCGACTGGGACAGCATCGGACAGGCATTTTTTTCGATGATTGGCAGTGCAAAAAGAAAAGTTTATATCGTTACGCCATATCTGATGCCGCCCAGAGAGATGGTATATGCGCTAAAAACTGCCGCCATGCGAAACGTGGATGTGCGCATTTTGATACCGTTGAAATCGGATTCCCAAATCCCGAAATGGAGCTCTTTTTCCTATGTTGAGGAGCTGCTTGAAGCGGGTGTGCGGGTCTATCTCTATCAGGCAGGATTTATACACAGCAAATATATTGTTGTTGACAGTGTGCTTGCCAGTGTGGGAACAACCAATCTGGATTTTCGCAGTTTAGAAACCAATTTTGAAGTGAATGCCTTTGTGTATGATAAAGCATTCTCCATGAAATTAGAGAAACTGTTCCGCTCTGATTTGCAGAACAGCATGGAAGTCAAACTAAATAAATGGGGGCAGCGAAAGTGGCAACATAAGGTGCGCGAGTCTCTTGCTCATCTGGTAAGTCCGTTGCTGTAAAATGTTTTGTATAAGAGGATTGGTGGTAACAAAGCCACCACCAATCCTCTCTCTTCCGCCTTAATGAATAGTCATTCTCAACCGTAGGTTGGGAATCTACTTGTCTTAAATTTAGATGGGGTAAAGTTACGGATATGCATTTGTTTTTTAGATTGCTTAAATCAGGTCTCACTCAATTTGGCAAACAGTTCAATATTTCCGCCCGACAAAATAATACCTGTCTTTTTGCCTTTCACATTCACTTTTCCTTCCAGAATTGCACCTAAAGGAACAGCAGACGATGGTTCAACAACGATTTTCATTCGTTGCCAGATAAGATGCATCGCTTCAACAATTTTTTCTTCCGAAACGGTAACAATTTCATCCACATTCTGCATGATAATGGCAAAATTCCGTTCACCAAGCGATGTGAGCAGCCCGTCGGCAATAGTAACCGGATTTACGGACGGAATCAGCTTTTTTGCCTGAAAAGAGCGAAAAGCGTCGTCGGCGCCCGCCGGCTCGGCAGCAATTACTTTGCAGCGTGGCAGCAGGCTTTTGGCTGATATGGCTGTACCGCCCAATAGTCCGCCGCCACCAACCGGTGCCATAATAATATCAAACTCTCCGGCATCTTCAATCAGCTCTTTGGCGGCAGTTCCCTGTCCGGCAATGACGTGAAAATTGTCGTAGGGATGAATCTCCGTAGCACCGGTTGCTTCAATCACCGATGCCAGCGTATCTTCGCGCGCCTGAAGGGTAGGTTTGCAAAATGTGATGTTTGCGCCATAAGATGCCACTGCATTTTTCTTGACTTCCGGCGAGTTGTCGGGCATTACGATATGTGCGGGGATTCCCCGTATTTTTGCAGCCAGTGCCAGCGCTGCTGCATGATTGCCCGATGAATGGGTGGCAACACCGTTTTTCATCGCTTCCGGGGAAAGGGAAAACAGGGCATTGCAGGCACCGCGAAATTTGAAAGCGCCAACTTTCTGAAAGTTTTCACACTTGAAAAACAGTTCGCCGCCGGTAATTTTATTGATTCCTGATGATGTGAGAACCGGTGTGCGGTGAGCATATTCCCGTATAGTTAGATGAGCTTTTTTAATGTCTGAAAAGTCAGGCAGATATTTGATGGTCATTGTTTTAATTTAAATTTATTGAAACTCTCCCTTAAAAAAGAACGTTTCCACGCCCTTGACTCCCGGACGAATTTTAAACACTCCGCCTGCATTGGGGAATTTTTCTAACTCTTCGGCATCGGTTCCGGTACGAGCTGTGGTGATGTACAAAGTTCCCAGGTCTTTGTCGCCAAAAGCGCACGAAGTGACATTTTTTGCCGGCACTTCAATGGTTCGCATCAGCTCTCCGGTGGCGGGATTCCAGCAACCCACCGCCGATCCGCCCCACAGGGTAACCCAAAGGTTTCCCTTCTCATCAATCGCCATTCCGTCCGGATAACCCATTTCTGAGGGAATTTCCACAGCGGTTTTGGGATTGGAGATATCTCCGGTTTCATTGTTGAAATCCCATTGCATCACTTTTTGTGTGGGAGTATCAATATAATACATTTTTGTGTGGTCGGATGACCAGACAATGCCGTTGGAAGTGGTTACATTTTCTATCATCGTATGCACCGAGCCGTCGGCATCAAGACGGTAAAGGGCGCCGGCACGCTGCTTTCCCTCCTTGCTCATGGTTCCTGCCCAGAAGCGCCCGGCAGGATCGCATTTGCCGTCATTGAACCGGTTTCCGGGAATATCTTCCTCGGGATCGGCAATGAAGATTTTTGAGCCGGTTTCCGGGTCAAACTGATAAAAGCCGTTTTCCAGCGCAACCATCACTTTCCCCGATTCTGCCGGCACAACCGTGCCAATCATCTGACCGGTAAACATCTCCTTGTTGTTTTTCAGTTCAGGATTATAAAAGTTGAGGATTTTTCCGGTGATATTTACCCAGATCAGCTCGCCGGTTTTGTGGTTCCAGACGGGACCCTCGCCCAAATCGGACTTTGAATCGATAACCAATTCAGCAACATCTATTTTTGAAGTGGTACAACAAGTAAGAAAGAGCGAAAAGGCAACCATCAGTAAATTTTTTTTCATGCGACTATACTTAATTGTTTTTAAGAAACCATAAGGCGCTTACTAATGTTTTCGGTTTGTTCCTGAGATTTTAAGTTTGCGGGCTGTTGGCTTTTGGCTTTTGGCTTTAGTGGTCTAAATTGCATTTTGTCATAATGACTCAATGAGTTTTTTCATAATCAGCGTCATTTTAGGCTCAGCTTTCATGGCAACTTTCAGCACTTCTTCATGCGAAATCTCAACAATTTCATCCGGCACGCCACTGTCGGTGATGATGGATATTCCAAAAATCTTCATTCCCGAATGGCGGGCAACAATCACCTCTGGAACGGTTGACATGCCCACAAGGTCAGCGCCAAACAGGCGGAACATCTTGTATTCGGCGGGAGTTTCAAATGTTGGACCCTGTACTCCTACATATACGCCTTCACGCAGGTTTATATTATTTTCCAGAGCAATCAGCCTGGCTTTGTTTCTAAGCCCCTTGTCATAAACACTGCTCATGTCGGGGAAACGGGGACCCAGATCATTGTTGTTTTTTCCGCGCAGCGGATGTTCGGGAAAAAAATTGATATGGTCGGTGATATTCACGATGTCGCCAACTTTCCATTCGGGATTTAGTCCGCCCGATGCATTGGAAACGAAAAGGTATTTCACGCCTGTAAATTTCATTGCCCGGACAGGGAAAGTTACTTCCTGCATGGAGTATCCCTCGTAATAGTGAAAACGCCCCTGCATGGCTAAAACTTTTTTGCTTCCCAATTTTCCGAATATCAGCCGCCCGGCATGACCTTCAACCGTTGAAACGGGGAAATGGGGAATTTCGCTGTATGGAATTGAGTCAATAACTTCGATTTCTTTAGCTAATCCGCCAAGTCCGGTGCCTAAAATAATTCCAATTTCAGGATGTGCTTTTATTCTTTCGTTGATATAGTCTGCGGTTGCTTTTATTTTCTCCAACATATTTTAAAATTTTTTTGTTAAATATTTTTTCTTCGCTATCCAAAAATTTCACGCTCACAGGCAGGTAATAGAGGTTGTTTATTAACTGCTCGTCCGGGTCTCTCATTTCTCTGAAACGCATGGCGTCCTTCTCGGTTGTAACAATAATTTTGCCCGGTGAGTTTATTTGGTTGAATCTACTGATAATCTGTCTGATGTTTTTTCTTGAATAGTTGTGGTGATCAGGAAAGTGCATGGTGTGTATCTCCGAAGAAAAAGCTTCCAGATGTTCTACAAGCGGATCGGGAAAAGCGATTCCGGTTACAACCAGCATACACCTTTTTTTGCCTTTGTAAAAATCAGTAACGGATTTGGATTCCGGGAAAACGGGACGGATTTTCTCATAACTGAAGGTGGAAAAAAAAAGGTCCTGGTAGGGCTTGAGCAGAATATCCTTTTTTATTATCCGCTTCATAATCGGGGTTACTTCATTTTCGGGGCATTTTGTGAAAATGATAATATTTGCTCTGCGTATCTGTTCTGCACTTTCGCGAAGTCTGCCCACAGGCAGCAGTTTGTCAGCAGTAACCGGGCGGTTATAATCAATCAGCAAAATGTTAATTCCGCGGTAAATTTTCCTGTGCTGAAAGGCGTCATCCAGAATAATCACGTCCGGCGACTTTTCGCCTGCTAATCCCAGAATATTGCCGACACCTTTAACCCTGCTTTCTGATACGGCAACAGTAGTGTCGGGAAACTTTCCCTTGATTTGCAACGGTTCATCCCCAACTTCTGAAGCTTTTGACAAAACTTCAACAATTCTGAATCCGCTTGTTTTTCTTTTGTAGCCTCTGCTAAGTGTAACAACATCAAATTTTTCACGGAGCAGTCCGATAAGATGCTCCACATGCGGCGTTTTTCCCGTTCCGCCTACCGTAATGTTTCCAACTGAAATAACCGGAACATCAAACTCTTTGGATTTCAGTATATCCCAGTCATATAGTAAATTACGGACAAAAATGACAATTCCGTAAAGTGCTGAAAGCGGGTAAAGAAAAATTTTTAACATGCAGATTTTTTAACAGACAAAATTACTGGCTGATAATTTTTATAAGTTTTCCTTTGGGCAGCTGCTGGTTCAGTTCAACATTATTCAGCAGCGCCAGTTCGTTCATCTGTCCCTGCGCCACTCCATAACTGCGCAGTGCATCTGCCATGGTTGAATTTTGCTGAACCTGTACAACTTTAATCCGTTTTGGCTGAACGTTTAATCTGGAAGCTTCGGTGAGACGGCTGAATCCTGCCATGGTGGACTCAAACAGGCGGGCGTAGGAGTTAAATTCAGCACCGGAAGTTACTCCGTGAAATATATAAACTCTCCCGTCATATTCAATGAAATAGGACATTACCCGAATTGCCTGTTGTTGACCGGTCTGCTGATTCTGAGAAACCTGCTCGGAAATTACTGCAACGGCAGGAAGTCCGTTCACGGTGGTGCGCTTTGATTCGAGAAGGTTGAGATTTAACTGCTCCATCGCTGCTTGTGCAGCTTCGGCTGCCGATGCCTGCTCAGCCAACATAAATATCATCAGTGCACTTCCGTCTTTCGGACCCATTTGCACCTGAAGCGGAGAGTTCTCCAGCATCCATGTGGCAGGCACGGGAAACCTGAACTTCAACTCGGGATGATAGAAAATGTTTCCGTCCACATAGCCCTGGCGCGGGTCTTCGCCATATACAATTCCGTCGATTCTTCTCAGGTAGCTGTCCTCATTCACCAGCCATTCGTCGTTCCCCAATTTCTCTTTCCATTCGGCAGACTGTTTTGAAACTGAAACCTGACGATCTTCAGGATTGGGGTGTGTGGAAAAGAAAGTAGGAATTCCTCCGTGGTCGCTGTTCATGTTCATCTTTTCCAGTACATTAAAAAAATCAGCCATCTTTTGTGCATCGTATCCGATTCGTGAGGCGTATTCCACGCCGAGCCTGTCGGCTTCCCGTTCATTGTCGCGGCTGAATTTCAGAAACAGAAGTTCCATTCCCTGCATGGCATAATCGGCAAAATTACGGAAATGCTCAGAAGCGATCATTCCGCCAATCAACAGCAGCTGTCCTAACTGCTGTTTGCTTTGCTGAACAACTGTGTGACGGGCTGTTATGTGTCCCATTTCGTGCCCCAAAACCCCCATCAGCTCAGCTTCACTGCTGAATTGTGCCAAAATGCCGCGGGTCAGATAGATATAGCCGCCGGGAACTGCAAAGGCATTCACAACCGGTGAGTCCAAAATCCGGAAATGGTACTGTAGATTGGGACGGTGTGAGAGTTTACCCATCTCATCGCCTTTGGATTTAATGAACGAAAGTAACTGATCGTTCTGGTATAGCCCAAACGTGGCGATTACACCCGGATCATAACTGCGTCCCATTTCAATCTCCTGAGCTTCGGAGAAAAGAGCCAACTGCCGCTTTCCGGTAACCGGGTTGATGGCACAGGAATAGATAAATGCCACTGCCGTAAGCATCAGAAACAGCCGGGTAAGTAATTTTGACAGATTTATCATTCGAAATTATTTTAAAGATTTGATTTCATAATGAACAGTTAAATATCGGAATTTATTTTTGACAAACTAAAGGAAACTCCTCAAATATCAACATTATGCAATTTTATTCATTTTCAAGCATTTTTTCGAATAAAATTCTGAAAAAAATGGTGGTCTTAATCCGGGTTTAATGAAAATATGAATAAAAAAGCCGGACAACAGCCCGGCGTCTATGTATCTAAGGTTTATATGTTGCATTAAAACAACTTTCTGATTCCTACAACTTCTTTCACCTCTTTCAGTGTTTTGGATGCTGACTCGCGAGCTTTTTCGGCTCCCGATTTTGCAACCTGTGCAAGATATGCATCATTTTCCAGAATATCAACAATTCTTTCGCGGATTGGCGCCGTATAGAAAATAATATCTTCTGCCAATTGCTTTTTCATGTCGCCATAGCGAATGTTACACCGGTTATACTGCTCGTTAAAAAATGCAACCGTTGCAGGTTCTGAAACAATCTCCATCAGGGTGAACAGATTTTGAATGGCTTCCGGTTTCTCCTGATTCATTTCCGTGGGACCTGAATCGGTAACTGCGCGCATCACCTTTTTGCGTATCGAAGCAGGTTCTTCAAAAAGATTGATTGCATTGCCTTCCGATTTGCCCATTTTGCCGCTGCCATCCAGTCCGGGTACTTTAATCATATCTTTTCCGTCGAAAGTGTATGGTTTGGGTGTCGGGAACACTTTCTTATTATACATCCTGTTGAAGCGCCGGGTGAATTTACGTGCCATCTCCAGATTCTGTTCCTGATCTTTTCCCACCGGAACATAGTTGGCTTTGTGAATAATTATGTCGGAAGCCATCAGCACGGGATAGGTCAGAAGTCCGGCATTTACGTTGTCAGGCTGCTGACGTGCTTTTTCCTTGAAGGAAGCTGTGCGCTCCAGTTCGCCCAAATAGGCGTTCATGTTCATAATCGTATAAAGTTCAGTGATTTCAGGCACATCACTCTGAATGTATATGGTTGCCTTTTCGGGATCGATTCCGCAGGCTAAATATTCTGCAAGCACCTGTTTCACTCCCGCCTGAAGATTTTCGGGAGTGGGGTGGGTGGTTAGCGAATGCAAATCAGCAATGAAAAAGAAGCAGTTAAAATCTTCCTGCATTCTTATAAAATTGCGTACCGCTCCAAAATAATTTCCCAGATGCAAATAGCCGGTCGGGCGTATTCCGCTGAGAACTGTCAGTTTTTTTGTCATTTCAAACGAATCAGAATTTTAAAGCTGCAAATTTACATGAAAAAATTTAACTGCTTAATATTTCAGTACCGATTGCGTTTCCACATCCTTTTCGCTGTTCAGCGGCACTAACGTAAATCCCCATTTATAGCTCTGATTGGCAGGTATTGAATATTCGGGAAGCGGACGAGCGCCCCAGCTGTTGTAGCCGGCAACGCCCTGCTGTTTCATATCCACACACACTTCCACAAAGTTTTGGGGAGTGATGTCGTTGATATGGGTTTGCCGCGGTTTCCTGTTTTTAGCATCCGCATCGTTGCGGGCGGCAATCTCTTCGCTGCTGAAATTGTTCCACTGATAGGGACGGTTTGTGTTTTCTTCGGAATCGAAATCTTCAACCGAATTTCTCAATGAACTGAAACCGATGGTTTTGTCTGCAACGATCATAAGCCCTCTTTTTCCACTCAGGGCAACCCAGCGGGTATCCGTGCGGTGCCCGTTTTCCTGCGGACGAACATAGGGGAAATACATCTCTTCGGCTGTGGTTTTGTATAGCCCGACTTTTGAACCGGAAGCCCTGTCAATGTAGTTTTCACCGGGTCCGCGACCAAAATATTCCACTTTGTTCATGGAAACAGGCAGGCGAAACCGGACTCCGATCCGGGGCACGTTAATCCCCGAAGAAGCTTTTCGCGCCGCCGCTGCTTCGGGCGAAAAAGTGGCTGTGAGCGTAGCTTCTGAGGCATCAATTTTCTTCTCTTCCATGTCGGTGGAATGGAACTCAATATCGGTTTTCACAATTCCTGACGGATAGATGGTGTATTCAATCGTATATAAATTTCCGGCTGCCAGCAGATAGGTGGTTTTCAAAACTACGGTTGCTCCATTTTGTGAGACTTTTGCCTCGGTAACACGGAAATTTCTGCCCGATTGTTTCCAGATTTGCAGCCTGTGTGGCGAACCGTTTCCGTAGTCGTTATCGTTGGGCGGACGCCAGAAATTGGGCTGAATTCCAAATCCTGCATCAAAATATTCGGCGCCTTTCACTTTATAGGATGTAACCATGCCTTTTCCCTTGTCAAAAACAAAGGTAACGGCTGATGATTTCACACTGATTAAATCTTCGGATTCCGTAACTTTCAAGCTGGGATTTTTGGAAGTTTCGGCATAGTTCGTTTTGGGCGTTTCAAGCGGCAGTTTGAACTGTTCGACAGCCACTACATGATTTGCCGGGATGAGCAAATTTTCTGTTTTTTGAATAACCTCGAAATTGATGAAATACTCTCTTCCCGGTTTAGGCTGAATATTTCCGGTCGGGACGCTGATTTCTACTGACTTTTGAGCTTCCAAAGATACGTTCAGTTCATCTTCTGCAATGGTTTTCCCGTTTTCTGAAATATAATACCTGAACGCATAATTGCCGGTGTTGGAAAAGTATTGCCGGTTGATCAGACGAAAAGTGCCTTTTAAAAGGTCAACCGCCTCGAAAGCAAAATTCTGATAAACATATTTCACCTCTACCATGGCAGGGTGGGGAGTTCTGTCGGGGCTGACTATGCCGTTAATCAGAAAGTTGCCGTCGCTGGGCATGTCCGGACCGCCGTAGTCGCCTCCGTAGGAATAAAAGAGCCGCCCGTTTTCGTCAAATTCCTCCATTCCCTGATCCACCCAATCCCAGATATAACCTCCCTGCAGGTTGGGATATTTGTAAATTGCTTCCCACTGAATATCTAAATTTCCGTTTGAATTGCCCATGGCATGGGAATATTCGGATGGAACAACAGGACGGTCGCTCCCTTTTTTGCCAATCTCTTCTAACCAGGCAGCGCTGGGATATTGCGGAACATACATGTCGGTATTCATATCCCACAAAGAGCGCTCGTAATTCACCGGACGGTTCATAAAACCCCGTTCCTGATCTTTCAGGAATTTGTAGGTGTGAAAAAAGTTAATGCCGTTTCCCGCCTCATTTCCAAGTGACCAGATTGCCACAGACGGCTGATTTTTATTCTGCTCAAACATGTTGACGGTTCTGTCTAAATGCGCCTGCTCCCATTCGGGCTGTTTCGCTAAAGACTGCTGACCATAGTACCAGCCGTGCGATTCTATGTTGGCTTCATCATAGACATACAAACCGTATTCATTGCACAGCTCATAAAAGCGCCGCGATTGCGGATAATGTGCAAAACGCACCGTGTTGATATTGTTCTGCCGCATCAGTTCAATGTCCTTGCGCATCAGTTCTTCTGTAACATAGTGCCCGGTTTTGGGATTGGTTTCGTGAATGTTGACTCCTTTGAGCTTAATGGGTTGCCCGTTCACCAAAAAGAGCCGGTCGGTTCTGTCGCCGGTTTTTACCGGTTTTATTTCAAAACGGCGGAATCCGATAGGATAGGGAACCACTTCGCCCGCAGATTCTCCATCCTTTTTTACGGTAATCAACAGCTTGTACAGATTTGGAGCTTCGGATGTCCAGGTTAGTACATTTGGAAGTTCTGCGCTGAAAGTGATTGCGTTTTCGCCCCGGGCTTGCACGCCTATCGGTTTACTGCCTGATGCAACCACTTTTTCTGCCGCATCCAACAGTTCGTATGCAACTTCGCCGTACAAAACTTCGTTATCGTAGTTGCTGACAGTAGTTTTTAACTCAAAAATTCCGTTTTTGTAGCTGTCATCCAAAGTTGATCTGACCCGAAAATCGCGCAATGAAGCCTTGGGTTGCGACCAGAGATATACGTCGCGTTCAATGCCGCTTATTCTCCAAAAATCCTGACATTCAAGGTAGGAGCCGGTACTCCATCGGAAAATTTTTAAAACCAATGCGTTTTTTCCCGGCTTGACATATTTGTTGATTCTGAACTCGGCAGCGGTTTTTGAGTCTTCGCTGTAACCAACTTCTTTGCCGTTGATATAGACATAAACACCCGATTTGGCGCCGTCGATTTTCAAGAAAATCTCGCGATTGTTCCATTCCTGCGGAATTTCAATTTCGCGGCGGTAAACACCCACCGGATTCTCTTCCGGAAGATAAGGCGCAGCCATTTTCGGGTAGCGGGTTTTGGGGTCACGTTCCACAAATTCGTATGGATGGTTCACATAAATTGCCGTTCCGAAGCCCTGCATCTCCCAGTTGCCGGGCACTTTAATATCTTTCCAGCCGGAGAGCGACACGGTTGAGTCGGTTACATTTTCAGGTAACTGCTTATAACCGTCCACAAAAAAGAACTTCCACGTTCCGTTGAGAGAAATGTAATATTTGCTCTCTTCAAAGCGGGTGTTTAACGCGTCACTTTTGTTGTCGTAAGTCATAAAAGGGGTGCGCGGATACTCTTTGTTTACCTGCACCACATTTACATCTTTCCAGTAGGGCAAAGCGCGCAAAGCGGAAGTCATTCTGGCTTCCTGTGCCTGCATGCAGTTTATTGCTAACAGGCCGGACAGTAAAACGAGTATTGAGAATTTTGCTTTCATCAGGATGTTTTTTGAGATGAATAAACTTATTTTAAGCAGTTTTTTAAGTTGAATTTTGTCCTGCTTTCCAAAGATGTTAAAAATTAGTGAGAGAATTTTAAAATAGCAGATGAAAAGTTTCAATTTTGTATCACGTTTCCTTTATTTCCGGGCGGCATGATATTTTTGCCCGAAATGTGTATATTACCCCAAAACAAAAAATTATTTTAAGAGAGAAAATGAAAAAAGTGATTAGTGAAGGTTTGAGAGTTCCCATAAAAATGTGGTTGGACGATATTGATGAAAATGCACTTTTACAGGCAAAAAATCTTGCCAATCTGCCTTTTGTTTTTAGGCATGTTGCCCTGATGCCCGACAGCCATACCGGATTTGGGATGCCCATTGGCGGTGTGATTGCAACAAAAGATGTGATTATTCCCAATGCAGTTGGGGTTGATATCGGCTGTGGCATGTGCGCTGCAAAAACATCTTTAACTGAAATAGATACGAATGTGCTGAAGATGATTATGTCGGGAATCCGGCAGTTGGTCCCGCTTGGTTTTGAGCACCATAAAGAATCTCAGGATGAAGCCCTGATGCCTTCTTTGGAGAGTGTCCCCGAAAATGGAATTGTGTGGCGGGAGTATGAAGCAGCAACAAGACAAATCGGGACATTGGGCGGCGGCAATCACTTTATTGAAATTCAAAAAGGTTCCGATAATCACATCTGGATAATGGTTCACTCCGGCAGCCGGAATATCGGTTTGCAGGTGGCTGAACATTACAATAAACTGGCTATTGCGCTGAATCAGAAATGGTATTCAGTGGTTGAAAGGAAACTGGATCTGGCATTTTTGCCCATGGAAACGCAGGAAGCGAAGGACTATTTTGCAGAGATGCAGTATTGCATTGATTTTGCCTTTGCCAGCAGGTTACTTATGATGGAGCGTATTAAAACGGTGTTCGCCGATACTTTTGGCGACGCTTTTTTTACCACCGATTTTATCAATATTGCACACAATTATGCACGAAAAGAGAACCATTTTGGTTCCAATGTGATTGTTCACCGCAAAGGCGCAACCAGCGCCCGGAAAGGGGAATCCGGCATAATTCCCGGTTCGCAGGGAACAAAGAGTTATATCGTTCGCGGAAAAGGAAATCCCGAAAGTTTTCAAAGCTGCTCACATGGCGCGGGACGGGTTATGGGCAGAAGACAAGCCATGCGTGAGCTGAGTCTTGAAGATGAGATCAAAAAACTTGACAGAAAAGGGATTGTTCATGCCGTCCGCAGTACACGTGACTTAGATGAAGCGCCCGGCGCATATAAAAATATTGCCCTGGTGATGAGAAATCAGGAAGATTTGGTTGAAATAGCAGTGGAACTCTCCCCGCTGGCAGTAATTAAGGGGTAGGGGAGGTGGGGATTAAGTTGAGATTAAGTTGAGATTGTTGCAGGTTTTATACTTCTAAAATCGCATAAGAATCCTGTGGAGCACACCGCCGCCTGACGCAAAACCGCACCAGCGCAGGTTTAGCACTAAAGTTCAATTGAAGAATAGAAGTTGAATTTTGCATTCCGCCTGAAGCGGGGCCGTCCATCCTGCCTATTGCCAATACGATGTATGTGGTTCGTTCTTTTTATCAGAGTTGCAGTGTCAATTTTAAATGTCCGCCTAATCCTGTTTGAATAATTTTCATCAAAGTTGAAAGTCTGATGTCACTTGCATTGTTTTCAATTCGTGAAATGTAAGACTTGTTAGTTCCAACCTTTTTGGCAAGTTGTTCTTGCGTCATTCCAAGTTTAAGTCTTGCTTCTTCAAGCAAAACTCCAAGTTGGAGTGCTTCAAATTCTTGTTCCCACTGCTCTCTCTCTTTGGCTCCGCGCTTGCCATATTTTTTGTCAAGGATTTCGTCAAGAGTTGTGATGTCGCTTTCTTTTCTCGTTTTCATACTCTACTTTTATTTTTAACGCTTTTTCAATTTCTTTTTTCGGTGTCTTTTGTGTTTTCTTTTGAAATCCGTTTCCCAACACAATTAAATTTCCTTTGTCGAAAAAAGCAAAAATCCTGAAGATATTGCTCTCTACTTCAACCCGAACTTCAAAAAGTCCATCAGTTCCGGCTATATGGTCAAAATATTTTTTAGGAACTCGCTCAATTTTACGCAGTAAATTCAATGTCCACTCAATTTTTCGTTGCACAGCATTTGTTTGGTCTTCATAGAAGTCCAGAAAATATCTCTTATATGCAATTACTTGTCTAATTAACTCCACTCTGCAAAGTTAACTACTTAGACAACATTATGCAATTTTTTTTGAGATTTTGTTTTGTAACGCGTGTTGTTTTAGAATGACCGTTTACACCTTCGTTTACGCATCTAATTTACAACTTTCGCCAATTATAAAGGTAGAAATCATTGAAAAGATAGAACCTCATTGAATGACACAAACAGACATCTTCCCATAAATCGCCAAATAATCATAGTATAAATGTTAATAATATTTTAAAATATTAAATTATGGACACTTAATCAACTTCAATGTTAACTTTGTGGCAGAACTTTTATCGGAAGAATTTGTTCAGTATTGCAGTAAAAAATGAAGATCAATGAATAATTTAAAATATACCATTCCCGCTCTGTTTCAAGAGTCTGTGAAAAAATTTGCCGGTAACACATCGCTTGTTTATGCCGGCGAATCTGATTACACCTATCGCCAGATGGGTGATGATGTTATGCGGATTGCGGCACTATTGCGTAGTCTTGGCGTCCGGAAAGGAGATAAAGTGGCTCTGTTAGGCGTGAATATGCCTACCTGGGGAACTGCTTTTTTTGCCATTTCATGGGTTGGCGCCACGGTTGTTCCAATTTTGCCAGACTTTCATCCCAACGAGGTGAAATCAATTATTGAACACTCCGAATCGCAGATGATGTTTGTCTCCGAAGGACTTTTCAGAAACCTGAATGCAGATATTACCGGGATGCTGGAATATTTGATTTTACTCGAAAATTTTGCAGTAATTCCCAATGGCACAACTGCCGCCGGATTGCAGGAGTTGAAAAGCTCGCTGCCGGATGTTGCTGAGTCTAATCCAGAAGATGTTGATGAAAATGATATTGCTTCAATTATCTACACTTCCGGCACAACCGGCAATTCCAAAGGGGTGATGCTAACGCATAAAAACTTGTCATGGACATCGGAAAAGAGCTATACGCTGCAAAGTATTAATTCCGAAGATCGCTTTCTTTCTGTGCTGCCACTTTCGCACACATTTGAAAACACGCTCGGGTTTTTGTTCCCCGTTAAATTCGGGGCTTCGGTTCATTATCTGCGCAAGCCGCCAACAGCACCTGTTCTCATGCCTGCGCTGCAGAAGGTGAAACCCACCATCATGCTGGTTGTTCCGCTAATCATTGAAAAAGTATTTCGCTCAAAAATTTACCCACAATTTCAAAAAAGCGCAATAACCCGTTCGCTTTATGCTTTTGCACCCGCAAGAAAGTTACTGCACCGTGTTGCTGCGCGAAAGCTCTATAAAACTTTTGGCGGAGAGCTGAGATTTTTTGGAATCGGAGGCGCAAAGTTAGATACCACCGTTGAAAGGTTTTTGAACGAAGGAAAATTTCCCTACGCCATCGGCTACGGACTGACCGAAACTTCGCCATTGCTGGCAGGTGCTGTGGGTAAAAATGTCAGGATTGGTTCAACCGGTATTGCGATGGATGGCGTTCAGCTCAGATTGGGCGATGCAAACTGGAAAACCGGCGAAGGCGAAATTCAGGCAAAAGGTGAAAATGTGATGAAAGGATATTACAAAGCGCCCGAACTCACCAGTGAAGTGTTCACTGAAGATGGCTGGTTCAAAACCGGAGACAAAGGTTGGTTTGATAAAGATAACTTCCTGTATATCAAGGGACGTATCAAAACAATGATTGTCGGCGCCAGCGGCGAGAATATCTATCCCGAGGAGATTGAAACAGTTATCAATAAAATGCGCTTTGTGTTAGAGTCGCTTGTGCTGGAGAAAAAGGGGAAACTCGTGGCGATGGTGCACCTTAACATGGATGAGGTGGAGCAATATTTTAAGCAGCTCAAGGCAGACACCTATCAATATATTCAGGATTTGTCTGACGATATTTTGAAGGAGATTCACCAGAAAGTGAATGCAGAGCTGAATAAATTCTCCAGACTGCAAAATGTAGTTTTGCAGCCCATTCCTTTTGAAAAAACACCCACTCAGAAAATTAAACGATTTTTATACGCTTAGCTCCTTTAGGGTTAAAAAAGGGAAAGTTCGGTGCGGGCTTTCCCTTTTTTTATTTTCAGGTGAGCAGAATTTGTTAATTTTGCAGTATATAAAAAGCGGAGTAGCAGATGGTAACAGAATCAAGATATAATTTCAGAGGTGTTTCGGCATCAAAGGACGATGTGCACAATGCCATCAGGAATATTGACAAAGGAATATTTCCCGGGGCGTTTTGTAAAATTGTGCCCGATATTTTGGGCGGCAATCCCGAATGGTGCAACATCATGCATGCCGACGGGGCTGGCACCAAATCATCGCTGGCTTATGTTTACTGGAAGGAAACCGGCGACTTATCGGTGTGGAAAGGAATTGCACAGGATGCACTGATTATGAATATCGACGATCTGCTTTGCGTGGGTGCAACTGACAATATACTGGTATCATCAACCATCGGCAGAAACAAGAATAAAATTCCCGGCGAAGTGATTGCCGCTATTATAAACGGAACCGAAGAGCTTTTGGAAAAACTCCGTCAGCTGGGTATCAGCGCCTGGCTGACCGGTGGCGAAACTGCCGATGTGGGCGATCTGGTCAGGACAATTATTGTGGATTCAACCGTAACCGCGCGGATGAGGCGAAAAGATGTTATCTCCGCGGGAAATATCTCTGCCGGCGACGTGATTGTCGGTTTGTCTTCCTCCGGGCAGGCAACCTACGAAGAGGAATATAATGGCGGCATGGGAAGCAACGGATTAACATCAGCCCGGCACGATGTCTTTGCAAAATATCTGGCTGAAAAATATCCCGAAAGCTACGATGCGGAAATTCCTGCGGAATTAGTTTATTCGGGCGGGTTAAAATTGACCGAGCAAATTGACGAATTGGGAGTTGATGCGGGAAAGCTTGTGCTTTCACCTACCCGGACTTATGCACCCGTGATTAAAAAAGTGCTGGAAAATCTCAGAGAAAATATTTCGGGCATGATTCACTGCTCGGGAGGCGCACAAACCAAAGTGCTCCACTTTGTTGAAAATGCTCATGTTGTTAAAAACAACATGTTTCCGGTGCCGCCCCTGTTCAGAATTATCAGTGAACAATCGGAAACCGGCTGGCAGGAGATGTACAAGGTGTTCAATATGGGACACCGGTTTGAAATTTATACCAATCAAAAGACGGCAGAGGAGATTATTGCCATTTCCAAATCGTTTAATATTGATGCACAGATAATTGGTGAGGTTGAGCCTTTTGAAGGAAAAAAACTTACTATTAGTTCCGAAAACGGAACTAATATTTACTAACTCGTTAACACACAGAGAAGAGAGAGAGGAGAATAGAATGACAGAATACACATTATTGGATAAATATGAACCCATCAGACTTCGGTTTGAGGAGGTGCAGCAGCAAATTACCGACCCGGCAGTGATTGCCGATATGAAGCGCTATGTAAGGTTGAATCAGGAGTACAAAAGTCTTGAAAAATTGGATCGCGCTTTCAGGGAATATAAAGGTCTTGTGGAAAATATTCAGACGGGCAGGGAGATGCTGGCAGAGGAGCATGACGAAGAGCTGCGCGAAATGATTTGGGAAGAGATTGAAGGGGATGAAGAAAAAATTCCGGCGAAAGAGCATGAGATTAAGATGTTATTGGTGCCCGCAGACCCGGAAGACAACAAAAATGCAATTCTTGAGATTCGTGCCGGTACCGGCGGCGACGAGGCAAGTATTTTTGCCGGCGATCTTTTCCGGATGTATTCCAGATTTTGCGAACGAAAAGGCTGGAAGTTAGAGATAACCAACGTCAATGAGGGCACTTCGGGCGGATTTAAGGAGATTGTTGCCAATGTTACCGGTGACGGCGTGTATGGAATTTTGAAATATGAATCGGGCGTGCACCGTGTGCAACGCGTGCCACAGACCGAAACGCAGGGACGGGTGCACACTTCGGCGGCAACGGTTGCCGTTCTGCCGGAAGCGGAGGAGTTTGATGTGGAACTGAAAGAGTCGGATATTAAAAAAGATACCTATTGCTCTTCAGGACCGGGCGGACAGTCGGTAAATACCACCTATTCGGCAATCCGGCTCACACACATTCCGACTGGAATTGTGGTAACCTGCCAGGATGAAAAATCACAGATTAAAAACCTGGCAAAGGCGATGAGCGAACTGCGTACACGCATTTACAATATGGAGTATCAAAAGTATATCGACGATATTTCATCAAAGCGCAAGACAATGGTCTCCACCGGAGACCGCTCCGCAAAAATTCGGACATACAACTGGCCCCAGGGGCGCATTACAGACCATCGCATAAATCTGACACTCTATAATCTTCAGGCAGTAATCAACGGAGAAATTGATGAACTGATTGAAAAACTGATGATTGAGGAAAATGCGCAAAAACTCAAGGCAGCCGAGATTTAATAATTCTCAGAAAGTACAGCAGAATCATTGACATTTAAATTTTGACCATGAATAAAAGCGAACTTTTCCGGAGCATAAGAGAAAAACGGAGTTTCCTTTGTGTGGGATTGGATACCGATATTTTGAAAATACCCGGGCATCTGAAAAGTCTGCCCGATCCGCTATTTTCTTTCAACAAGGAGATTATTGATGCCACTGCTCCTTTTACGGTGGCTTATAAACCCAATCTGGCATTTTATGAAAGCATGGGTCCACAGGGGTGGGTAAGTCTGGAGAAAACGGTGCAATACATTCGTGAAAATTATCCCGGAATCTTTTTGATTGCCGATGCCAAGCGCGGTGATATCGGGAATACTTCCGGTTTGTATGCCCGCGCTTTTTTTGAAAGATTCGACTTTGATGCGGTAACAGTTGCTCCCTACATGGGCGAAGATTCTGTAAAGCCTTTTCTTGCCTATCCCGGACGGTGGGCTATCTTGCTGGCGCTCACTTCCAACAAGGGTGCCTATGACTTTCAGTATATTAAAGATAGCAAAACCGGAGATTACCTTTTTGAAAGTGTATTGAAAACCGCTCAGAACTGGGGTTCTTCGGACAATATGATGTTTGTGGCTGGAGCCACAAAAGCAGAGGAGCTGAAGGAAGTCCGGAAAATTGTACCCGACCATTTTCTGTTGGTTCCCGGCGTTGGAGCACAGGGCGGCAGCCTGAAGGAAGTGGCTCAAAACGCCATGAACAGCCAATGCGGACTGCTGGTCAACTCTTCCCGCGGAATTATTTATGCTTCATCAGGCGAAGACTTTGCCCAAAAAGCGGGCGAGGCAGCCAAAGAGATTCAGTTGGAGATGGAGGAGTTGTTGAGGGTTGGTTTGCCTGGCTAAGAAATTCGTTTTTCGAAGGTGTAGTAAAAATTTCACTAAAGTATCAGTAGCAAAAGAAAAAGCTCCGGGATTCATCTGTTTATCAGATATTAACCGAAGCCTTTCGGTACCCGGAGGGGGACT
>CAYNOQ010000024.1:0-6239 GCA_964398855.1 uncultured Mariniphaga sp.
ATAAATTACGATCTATTCTATTAGGCAAATCCCATATTATTGCAATATCAAATGTACCATTATGTTGAAAATCTTTTATAGAGGTTGGAAAAAACTTAAACTCACATTTTTTCAATAAAAATGGTTCTTGTCTTTTGTCAATTACCAGGCAATCAGGACTTGGTTCAATTTCTTGTAAATGATTAAGAACTGGTCCCCAATATTCAATTTTTAAAATTTCTTTCGAAAAATTTGTTGAAAATAAATGTCTTAATGACATTTCATCAATTGGTTTATGTAACATATATTTTTTTTAAAAGTATGAAGTAAAATAAAAATTCAACATTCTCTAAATAACATTAACTATTCTTGATTAGCACTTCAATTTAAATTAATTATAATCGGATAATTGTTAAAAATCAGAGTTTACTGGTATCTCATGGATTTTATAATTACCATTCATCTAAATAATTAGCTTCGGTCTTTTGGGACTGCTCAAATTTAGCAAAGATTTTTTAAATCTCATTGGTGAAAATTTTCTCTGAAAAGCAAGATGCTGACGCAACCCAATTGCATTAAATCATATCTATATAAAAACCTTAAAAATTAACATAAATGAAGAAGTTGATTTTCTTATTCTTTTCTGCATTATTATTATTGATATACCAAATTCCTGTTTATGCTGATTATCAGATTGTTCTGCCGGACAAAACATTGAAAAAACCTTTTGACCCGGACATGGCAAACTACGATGAATGGAGTTTTGATTTTTCAGAGCATATCGGTGGAAATAAATATGGTAACTCTGTTGTAAAATTATTTTTCAAAAACTCCAAACTGATAAGGGTCAGGCATATATACAGAGAAAATGAAACTGTCAATTAAGAATCAAATTCAAAATTTTAAATATTTTACAAACTAATTTTAAGTTATGAAACGAATAATAACAATTGCTTTAGTAGTCTTTTGTGTCAATTTTGCCAATGCGCAATTTGCTGAGAACCACGCCGCTTATTCAACATTTGAAGCGAATCTGGGAAATTATGTCGGGATGGATGCAAATCTGAATTATGTATTAAACCAAAAATACGCTTTCAAAATCGGCTATTCCGGCAATTTAAGAATCGCCAGATCGAAGCCGGAAGATTTTACAACCGGTGTTGTTGGAATATTGGTTTTTGGAGCATCAAATCCTTTTGATCAGTTAGAGAATTTACAAGCAACAGTTGGAAGAATTTTTAAATTAAATCCAAGTGGAACCATCAGGGCAAATTTATCCGTTGGCGCCGGCTATACCACTGTTTCGGAACCGGAAAACTGACAAAAAATTAATGATAATGTTGTATCGCTAACCAAAAATTACTCCTGGAATTATGCTAAATATCACGGAATAAGTCTGATTGTCAATCCTAAAATTGAATTTCCAATTACAAAATATTTTGGATTTACAGTTTCACCACAATTACAAATAGGTGAGAGGGGTACTTACTTTGGAATCGGACTTGGAAGAATGCTCGGACTTTTGAGGTAAGAGCAGAATTTTTGAGTTGATATGCAACTTTCCCATTTTGTCATTTTTGAGTGAACCCAGAGTTGTTTTGCGGAAAATATATGTTTCAAAAATTATTGAACCCTTGCCGGAATCAGGTGTTACTGTTTAATATTTTGAATTTATTAAGCAGATGAGATACCTGATTTCACTTTTACTGATAATTTTCCTTGCTTTTTCGTGCAGCCAGACAGAGAAATTTCCACCACTCGTAACCTCGCCGGTTCATAGCATAAATTACGACGATTTTCAACGGGAACTTTCCGCTTTAAATGTAGCAGACAGTGAAAACAGGATAATTTCTGTCGGACTGAAATCGCTGCTTTCTTTCAGGGAATTCTATTTTCGAAAGGATGAACGCTTTGATTTTAAGAAGTTTAAGCAATTGTGGAGCGAGTTCAGGGAAAATGTTGAAACAGTGGGGCTGTCAGAGATAAATTTGCTGTCGTGGTTTTATGCCACCGGTTTTTTGTTTGAACTCACCGGCGAGCCGGGCGTGGCAGAAGAACTGGAACGTGTTTATGCGCTTTATCAGGGAAAAATTCGTCCCGGTCTGCGCGATTCGGTTATCTCTTCCTATGCTATCACTAAAAATATTGATCAAATTTGGGTAAATCTGTTTTTACCTGCAAAAACAGCATATACCCATTCGATGGGTGGCGAAGTGAGCCTGACGATGAAACCGGAACTTAATGAAACCGGCAGAATTCGTTTAGAGTTTGGCATGGAGAAAAAGCGGTTTATTGAAGTGCTTGTTCGCATTCCGTCATGGGCTTCCAATGTTTCGGTTGAGGTGAAAGGAGTGAAATATGTTGCCCGGGCGGGCAGTTATTGCGTGATTGCCAAGAAATGGAAGGAAGGTGATTTGATTGACGTGCAGTTTTCCGCAGAAAATCTTCCGGAATATTACAGTAAACTGTTACCGCAAAACTGATTCATAAAACAGGTTTAAATGTTTCCTTTTGGGAAAAGCATTGGCTTTTCCAATTGAATTAGTAATTTTGATGTTTAATCTTTGTTTTATTCATTTTTTTAGTGAATAAAAACTTGAAACTCAATCTTTATGAAACATTTTTACCTGATTTTGATTGCTGCTGCCGTTCTATCCTGCAGCACGAAAACCCAAAAAGAAATTGATATGCCCTATTCAAAAGCAGATTTTGAAAGTGTTGTTGACGGGAAGCCAACTTCACTGTTCACAATGAAAAACGAAAACGGTATGGTGGTTACGCTCACCAACTATGGCGCTAAAATCGTATCAGTTTACGTTCCTGACAGGCTCGGAAATTTTGCCGATGTCATGCTCGGGTTCAACTCCATTGAAAAATACAGGGAGTGGGGCGCCAGTCATGGCGCCGTGGTAGGTCCTTTTGCCAACCGGATTGCCAACGCTCAGTTCACAATCGGCGAGGAGACCTACCAGTTGCCCGTGAACAACGGCGAAGCCTGCCTGCATTCGGGACAGGACAGCTGGTATCGAAAAGTCTGGGATTTTGAACAGAAAGGAAACAGCACAGTTTTCATGCTCGAAAGTCCGGATGGCGAATTTGGTTTTCCCGGGAATAAAAAGGCAAAAGTTACCTATACGCTCACTGATGAAAATGAGTTGAGGATTGACTATGAGGTTTCTACGGACAAAGCAACGCACATTAATCTGACCAACCACAGTTATTTTAATCTGCGTGGCGAGGGAAACGGCGACATTTTAAATCACATACTGGTCATCAATGCCGACAAATCCACTCCGGTTATTGACGGGAGCATGATCCCCACAGGAGAAATTGTTGATATCAGAGGTACCGACCTTGATTTTACCACTCCGCACGCCATTGGCGAGCGGATTGACAAAGATAATCCCCAGCTTGTATTTGGGTCAGGCTATGATTTTAACTACGTCTTAAACAAGCAATCCGGTGAGTTGTCGTTTGCGGCAAGCGCTTTTGAACCTGAAAGCGGCCGTTATATGGAGGTGTTCACCACCGAACCGGGGGTTCAGCTCTATAGCGGAAATCATCTGGGCGGAAAGGAAATCGGGAAGAGTGGTAATCCCTATACCGCACGCACCGGCTTTTGTCTGGAAACGCAGCATTTTCCCGACAGCCCCAATCAGCCCGGTTTCCCATCAACGTTGCTGAATGCGGGAGAAGCTTTTCACTCCACAACTGTTTTTAAATTTTCTGTCAGGAAATAGGCTGAAATGCACTCACTGATATTGATTATCAGAGGATTTAATGTTTTCTGAAAATTCAATTAGAAATTACTATGTTAAAGAAAGTTGTAGTTATCACCGGCGCTTCTTCGGGAATCGGAAAAGCGCTTGCTGAAAAATATGCTGCGGAAGGATGGAATTTAGTATTGGCTGCCCGCAGGGAAGAGTTATTGTCAGAAATAAAGGAAAAACTGCAAAACGTGGAGGTTCTTACGGTGAAAACCGATGTTTCCGTTGAAGAAGACTGTAAAAACCTCATGGAAAAAGCTATCGGGAAGTTTGGCAAAATTGATGCGCTAATCAATAATGCCGGCATTTCCATGCGGGCGCTTTTCAATGATGTCAAACTGGATGTTTTGCACAGATTGATGGATGTTAACTTCTGGGGAACAGTATATTGCACAAAATACGCATTGCCACATCTTTTAGAAACAAAAGGCTCGGTTGTGGGGGTGATTTCCGTGGGCGGGCACATCGGGCTTCCCGGGCGCACAGGCTATTCGGCTTCCAAATTTGCAGTACGCGGATTTTTGCAGACCATTCGTGTGGAGAATCTGAAAAACGGACTTCATGTGCTGATTGTTGCGCCTGGATTCACTTCTTCCGAAATAAGGAAATCAGCCCTGAATGCACAGGGCGGACAGCAGGGCGAAACTCCGCGCAATGAAAGCGGAATGATGTCAGCTGAGGAGTGTGCAGCCCATATTTACAAAGCCGTCAGAAAGCGAAAGAGAGAGCTGGTACTCACCTTTGTAGAGGGAAAACTGACCGTGTTTTTGGCTAAAATCGTTCCCCGATTCGTGGAGAAAATGTCTTATAAACTGTTTGCCAAGGAGTCCGATTCTCCGTTCAAATAATCATTTGAAAAAGATGGAATAGATCAGGGAAACCGTTATGATTAGAAGGATTGAACCGCCGGTTATCCTGTTGATGATTACGCAGACCCTGCGCGTGAACTTGTCTTTGAATCTGTTGATTATCCCTGTGATGGAGAACCACCAGGCAACAGCGCCAAACAGAAATCCGGACATCACAATTGCGGTCTGAACCGGATTATTCAGGCTCAAAACGATTCCCAAAGCAGTGAACAGAGCCATGTATATAAAAATCACCAACGGATTTGCGGCAGTGAGTATAAATGCAGAGAGGAACCGTTTCAGATAGCTCCCTTTGCCTGCCGGCGCAGCCACACTGTTTTCTTCCGGTTTTGAAAAGAGAATCACAATGCCGATTACGGCTAATACTAAGGAGACAGCTATTTTGAAAATTACGCCGTACTCTCTGATTATCTGAAAAACAAAAGCAACGCTGAATCCGGCTAAAATTGCATAGAGTGTGTCGGAAAGAACTACTCCTAAACCGGAGAAAAATCCTTCGAGCCTGCTTTTGCTGATGGTTTGCTGAATAACCATGATGTTTACAGGACCCACCGGCAGTGAAGCGAGGACCCCGATTAAAATTCCTTGTAAAAACAGACTCACTAACATGGGCGCAAAAGTAAAAAATCTTTTTAAACAATCATTTTTAAAAATTGCAATCTGCAACGATAAACTATTTTTCCTTTTATCTTTACGATTTACTTTACAATAAAATAAAATGAGAAAAATAACTTTTATGGCAGTTTCGCTTTTCATCGCGTTTGCAGTTACTGCCCAGGATTTTAAAATGAAAGTCTGGCCCGACGGCGCCCCCGATCACAACGGAATGGACAAACCCGAGGAGACTTTCAATGTTACCCATGTCCGGAATGTTTCGGAAGCTGAAATGTATGTTTATCTTCCTGAAAAGGAGTTAAATACAGGCGCTGCGGTGGTAATCTGCCCGGGTGGCGGCTATTGGGTTGAAGCGATGGGGCATGAGGGTTATGATATTGCGGAGTGGCTGAAAAAGAGAGGAATAGCTGGTATTGTTCTGAAATATCGGTTACCTTACGGACATCACGAAATACCTTCGGGAGATGTGCGCCGGACCATACGGATTGTTCGGGAAAATGCTTCAAAGTGGGGAATTGATCCCATGAAAATCGGACTTGCAGGCTCTTCCGCAGGCGGACATCTGGCGGCAACTGCCGGAACTCGCTTTGATTACGGAAATCCTGATGGTGCCAGCCTAGTGGAAAAACTCAGCAGCCGCCCTGATTTTATGCTTTTGCTCTATCCTGTAATTTCGTTCAGGGAGGAGTTCGGGCACATGGGGTCCAGAACAAATCTCATCGGTGAAGGCAATAAGTGGGAGCTTGTGGAGCGCTATTCCAACGAGCTGCATGTTACTTCCGAAACCCCGCCAACTTTTTTAGTGCTTGCCGATGATGATAAAGTGGTGGTTCCACGAAATTCGATAGCATTTTATATGGCGCTCAAGGAAAATAATGTGCCTGCCGAAATGCATATTTTTGCACAGGGCGGACACGGTTTTGGAATGAGAGAGAATAATATTCCTGCCGACCAGTGGCCCGATCTGTTTTATAAGTGGTTGAGAGCCATTGAGGTTATAAAATGATGC
>CAYNOQ010000024.1:6339-27727 GCA_964398855.1 uncultured Mariniphaga sp.
GGATTTGCCGATCCCGGCGAAACTGCCGAAGAAGCCTTAAAACGCGAGTTGCGGGAAGAGTTGGGGATGAAACTCAAATCGCTGGAATATTTTTCATCAGCTCCGAATGAATATGTTTTTTCGGAATATAGCGTTTTTACCCTTGATCTTGCCTTCAGGGTTATCCCTGAACCTTATGCAGAACTGAAAGCGATGGACGACATTCTCGGTTTTCGGTTTTATACCCGCGAAGAGATCGATTTTTCAAAAATTGCCGCACCTTCGATAAGCGGTTTTATTCAACAATTTTTCAGAAGATGAATCAAATTTGTCAGCGCATAAAAAATCTCAGGGTGGAGTTGCTCAAGCGCCATCTCGACGCCTGGTATATTTCAGGAACAGACCCCCATGCTAACGAATACCTGCCCGACCGCTGGCAGACCCGGGCATTTATCTCCGGTTTTACCGGTTCTTCGGGAAATGTTGTCATAAGCCATGAAGAAGCCGGTTTGTGGACAGATTCGCGCTATTTTATTCAGGCAGAGGAGCAGCTGAAAGGTACCGGAATTAAACTACACAAACAGGGAATCCCCGGTGCGGTTTCTCCCGAAATGTGGATTACCCGCAAGCTTCCGCGCGGAAGCAAAGTTGGGCTTGATCCCAATACGGTAACGGTCAGTACTTTCAGAAAGATAAACGATGTTTTGAATAAAGCCGGAATCAGATTGGTTGAAACTCCTGATCTTTTTAATTTTATCTGGGAAAATCGTCCGGAGCTTCCCAATGAGAAGATTTTTGAGCTGAAACGCACTTTAACCGGATTAACCGGGAAGGAAAAAAGAAATCTTCTCATAGATAAACTGAAAAGATATGATGCTGATTTTCAGGTAATCACCGCTTTGGATGAATTGGCATGGCTTTTTAACCTGCGCGGCAGCGATATTCCCTACAATCCTGTTTTTTCAGGTTTTGGCGTAGTTGGGGAAAACCACTCTTTTCTGTTTGTAAATCCAGAAAAGTTAACGCCGGATATTAAAGATTCCCTGCAATGGGAAAATATTGTTTTGAAAACCTATGACCAGTTCCCGGAATGGCTTAAAACGGTGAAAGGGCAAAAAGTTTTGATTGATCCTGATTCTGCCGGCTATTCGGTATTTAGTGCTCTTCAGGCTGAAAACAGCATTGTTGAAGACATTTCTCCGGTTGCTTTGCTGAAATCTCAAAAAAACGAGACGGAACTTACCGGTTTTCGCGAAGCCATGAAAAAGGATGGGGTAGCGCTGATTGAGTTTCTCAACTGGCTTCAGGTAAACGTAAAAAATGGTGATGTAACTGAATTTACTGCCGGAAAAAAGCTTGCCGAATTTCGTTCGCGTCAAAAATATTATCGTGGAGAAAGCTTTGCGTCCATTGTCGGTTACCGGGAGCATGGTGCAATTGTGCATTTGAATGTTTCTGAGACCGAAGCTTTTACATTGAAGCCTGAAGGAATTCTGCTCTTTGATTCCGGCGGACAATATCTGCACGGAACCACCGATATTACGCGTACTATAGCGCTTGGTGAAGTAACTGAAAGACAAAAGAGCGATTATACGTTGGTATTAAAGGGAATGATTGCTCTGTCAGGGGCGAAGTTCCCCGAAGGAACCAAAGGCTGCAATCTCGATATTCTTGCGCGCAAAGCGCTTTGGGAACAGGGGCTGAATTATGGACATGGAACCGGACACGGAGTCGGTCATTTTCTCAATGTGCACGAAGGACCTGTCTCTGTCAGGCAGGAACTGCGTGAAATTCCCCTTTTGCCCGGAATGGTTTTGTCGAATGAACCCGGAATTTACCGTGAAGGAGAATATGGTATTCGCATCGAAAATTTGTTGGTTTGCGTGGAAAAGGAGACCACCGGGTTTGGAAAGTTTCTGGGGTTTGAAACGCTTACTTTGTGTCCGATTGATACGAAACTGGTTAATTTTGAGCTGTTGTCAGAAGATGAGCGCATCTGGCTTAACCGCTATCACAAACAGGTTCGGGAAGTGTTGAAATCTTTGGTGTCAGCCGACTTGCAGGACTTTTTAGAAGAGTTGACAAGGGAAATCTGAAAACTCCGATAAATTTTTGAAGATTAGTGATTTGGAAGAAATCCGAAAAATAATTCATATTGACATGGATGCCTTTTATGCTTCCGTAGAGCAGTTGGACAATCCGTCATTGAAAGGAAAGCCCGTTGCTGTTGGCGGCTCGCGCGAGAGGGGAGTGGTGGCTGCCGCAAGCTATGAAGCCAGGAGGTTTGGCGTCCATTCGGCAATGCCTTCAAAATTGGCTAAGCGAAAATGCCCGGATTTGATATTTGTCAGACCCCGCTTTTCCCGCTACAAGGAGATTTCAAACCAGATTGCCGCAATTTTTTATGAATATACTGACTTAGTGGAGCCGCTTTCGTTAGACGAAGCCTATTTAGACGTAACTTATGCCAAAAAAGGGAAACCGTCAGCTACACTTATTGCAATAGAGATAAGAAAACGAATTTTTGAAGAGACTAAACTTACCGCATCTGCCGGAATTTCCTACAATAAATTTCTGGCAAAAATGGCTTCAGACATAAATAAACCGGATGGTTATTTCGTAATTACTCCCGATAAAGCGCAGGAATTTATTGACAATCTTGAAGTGCGGAAGTTTTTCGGAATCGGTAAGGTTACAGCTGAAAAGCTTAATAAAATGGGAGTTTGGCTTGGGCGCGATTTGAAGAAAATTGAACGCTATGAGCTGGTCAGGCTTTTTGGGAAATCGGGAAATTACTACTATGAGATTTGTCGCGGAATAGATGACCGGGCAGTTGAGCCGGCACGGGAACGAAAATCGGTTGGTGCGGAGCAAACCTTTTCAACCGACCTCTTTCTGCACAGCGAAATGAAGACCGAGCTGCTTGAAATTGCCGATATTGTGTGGGAACGCTATGAGCGTTCAAAAGCAAAAGCCAAAACGCTGACACTCAAATATAAATACAGCGATTTTCAGCAGCATACCCGAAGTAAAACAGTAGCCGGGTACTTTTTTTCAAAAAAGGATATGATTGAAGAATCTTTGGCTCTGCTGAATGCCGAAACTTTCACAAAAGGGGTACGGCTATTAGGTCTCACTTTTTCCAATTTTCAGCAGGAAGTGAAACAGACAGTGGTGCAACTGACGATTGATTTTTAAGTGGTTCTGTTTAAATTATGATTATATTTACAAAGCTTTGCACAGGTTTATTGAAGTTGTAAGTGATTTGTTGAAAGTATTGAAAACAAATAAGATATGAAAAAACTAAAACGTTTTGTTTTATTGCTGCTGTTAGTTTTGGCGGCGGCATATTTCATGGGACCCAAACCGCCAAAGCCGGAACTCAATTTAGATTTGCCTTCATTGCCGGCAGGAATTAACACGCTTGAGTCGTATATCGGCAGCCGGGAAGCAGATTTTCAGGTCAGACCGGATAACGAAACGCAGATTTTCTGGGCAAACGATTCCGTTAAGGAGCGAACCGACTTCTGCCTGCTCTATCTGCACGGATTTTCTGCATCGTGGTATGAAGGTTATCCGGCACATGTTGAATTTGCCCGCCATTTTGGAATGAATCTCTACATTCCGCGTCTGGCTTCGCATGGATTGGAAACCGAAGATGCGCTGATTGACATGACGCCCGACAATTTGTGGGAGTCGGCAAAGGAAGCGCTGATGATTGCGCGTAATCTCGGTAAACATGTTGTTGTAATGGGCACTTCCACCGGCGGAACACTCGGACTGCAACTTGCAGCCGATTTTCCTGAATATGTGGATGCGCTGATACTCTATTCGCCAAACATCAGAATTAACAACAACGCCGCATTTTTACTCTCAAAACCGTGGGGATTGCAGATTGGCAGAAAGGTTACGGGTGGAAACTACCGCATCACAAATTCCGATTTCGACTCAAAAGAGTGTCAGTACTGGTATTGCAAATACCGCATGGAAGCTGTGGTTTATCTGCAGCAGCTTGTGGATGCAACCATGAAAAAAGAGACATATGAACGGGTGACTGCTCCGGTGCTTTTGGGATATTATTACAAGGATAAAAATCATCAGGATGAAACCGTGAAAGTTGCACCGATGCTGAAAATGTTTGATCAGTTAGGTACTTCCGGGGAGCAAAAAGTGAAAGTGGCTTTCCCCGAAGCCGGCGACCATGTGATTGGCTGTGAGCTTCATTCCGGTTCGGTGGATGAAGTGATCTCAGAAACCATAAAATTCGCAGAAAAAACTATTGGATTGAAACCGGTCAGCTGATTTTTGAAGCCGCCGCTTCATCCAGAAACCAGATAAGTTCCCCGTGCGTGGGGTCGATATAGTTTGCAGGGAGTTTCTTTGCCGCTTCTTCATTATTCATAATTTCCGAAATTCGCAAAGCTTTGTTTTCTCCTGTTATCAGAAAAAAGACCCGGTTTGCATTATTCAGCACTTTCCCGGTGAGCGTAATCCGCTTTTGACCGGTTTGCGGATGCTCTGCAACCGCCGTAATGTGTGAATCATCAAGAAGATTCATCCTATCGGGAAAAATGGAAGCCGTGTGCCCGTCATCGCCCAATCCCAACAGAATCAGGTCAAATACAGGAAAGCCATTTCGGCTCAGCAGGTTTTTTGAAATTTCACCTGCGTAGCGCTCAGCTTCTTCCTGTGGAAAGTTTTCCCCTTTTATCCGGTGAATATTTTTGGAAGGGACGGGAACCTGTGTAAACAACAGGTCGTTAGCCATTTTAAAATTGCTTTCGTCACTGATCGGCGACACGCAGCGCTCGTCGCCCCACCAGAAATGTATCCGCTCCCATGGGATTTTATCTTTATAATCTTCTGCCAGTATTTTAAACAGTTTTTTGGGTGTATTTCCGCCGGAAAGCGCTAAGTGAAATTGCTGCTGCAAGGAGCTTTGCACTATTTTATCAATTTCTCCGGCAACTGCCCTGCTCAGTTTTTTAAGTTCCGGATAAATCTTTACTTCGATTGAAACTGCCATGATTTCAGAATTTAATGGCTAAATATTAATTTACTTTTCTTTATTTACTTAATGCTTTCTGTTTGTTGATATTACAGAGCAAATCTATTTAGATATTTTCTCTTTTTTTGATGTTATTTGTTGTTATTTTGTTGCTAATTTGTAACTTTGTTTAAAACAGTATAAAATTAGCAATAAAAAATGAAAGTACATTTAAGAAAAAGGAAACAATCAAAGAAAGGGGCAATCAGTCTTTATTTAGAGATTTACAAGGGCACTAAAACCACACCAGAGGGCAAAACAAAGGTTTTAAGAGACTATGAGTACTTAAACCTATATTTGACTGACAAACCTAAAACACCGATAGAGAGGCAGCAAAACAAAGATATTTTGAAGCTTGCAGAAAGCATTAAAGCCAAAAGAGAGATTGAGATTAAAAATGGGCTTTATGGCTTTTCAGATAACTTTAAACAAAATGTAAACTTTACTGATTATTTCAAAGACCTGATTGAAAAAAGAAAAAAATCAATAAGAACTCAAAAAGGATGGAACAGCACTTTAAATCATTTCATAAATTTTGCAGGAGAAGAAATTCTATTCAAAGAAATAGATAAAAAATTTTGCCAGAGCTTTAAAAATTACTTAACCGATACTGTTAAAAAATCTAATGGACTTCCGTTATCCTCCTCATCAATAACAGAATATTTTAACAAGTTTCAAACAGCCTTAAATCAGGCAGTAAGGGAAAATATTATCTCTTTTAATCCGGCAAGAGATGTTAAAATCAAAAAAGCTGAAAGCAGTAAAAGAGAATATTTAACCTTTGAAGAATTAAAGGCAATTGCTAAAACTGATTGTAGAAATGATGTTCTGAAAAGAGCTTTTTTATTTTCCTGTTTAACCGGTTTAAGATGGTCTGATGTTCATAAATTGAAATGGTCAGAGGTTAGCCGGATTAATGGAAATTGGAGAATTACATTTAATCAGAAAAAAACTAATGGACTGCAATATTTAGACATATCAGATCAGGCAAAAAAATACATGGGGGTAAATGGGAAGCCTGATGATAGGATTTTTGATGGTTTGACTTATAGCAATTACATGAATATAAAGTTATCCAGATGGATGATGAAAGCCGGCATCACAAAGCATATTACTTTCCATTGTGCCAGGCACACTTTTGCAGTGTTACAATTGAGCTTTGGAACTGAAATTTATACACTTTCTAAACTTTTGGGACATTCAGAAATAAAAACCACTCAAATTTATTCAGATATAATTGATGAGAAAAAGAGAGAGGCAGCAAATATAATTCCTGATATAAACATTTAGTCAGATGAGAGAAATGGGTGAAGATAGGGCAGAAGCTATTTTAATTGAGAGGGAAATTTTAGTAGAGCATGGGGCTAAAAACTTTGGCTATGGTTTTAATTATGTTTTATCAAGTGAGTTTAGAGAGAAATTTTTAGAATACGTTTCTGAAAGAATAGAAAAAAGAATTAAGCATCATGCTGATTATCGTTTTAAAGCAATCATAAATCGCTTAAATCTTTATCCAAAAGAGATAAGGAAAAGCAAAATTTTATCAGAGATTGAAGCCATTGGAAGCAAATTACAGCCTTTTGTTTTTGATGATGACATAAAAAGGTCAATGATATTAAAATTTTATAATAGTATAGATTATTTGAGTTTTGCAAATAATAATTTTACAAGAATAAAGTTTGGAGCAAGAAGAAATGAAGATTTAAAAGAGTTTATAGATAATGAGGCATGGATAACTGTTATGCAATTACTCAACAAAGAATATAAAAGGAAAAGCGACCAAAAGACCACTTCATCAAAGATTACCTACAAATGGCAGGGAAAGCCTGATAAAGACCTTCCAGAGCTTTACAACAAGATGAGGGATGAATACAAACTAATTGCACCAGAAACCACTTTAAATCAATTTAAAGCCATATTTACAGGTCAGCCAATAGATAGCATAGAACCGATTAAATGGCATGATAATACTGCAAGTGAATTGTTATATTTTATAAAAAGGTTAAGAATAAACTTAATTGAATCAAAAAAGCAGAATGATTACAATCAGATGATAGCTTGTTTTGTTTTGCCTGATGGAGAGCCATTTAAAGCCAATTTTAGGCAGCTAAATACAAACATTGAAATAAACCTTTCAAAAGATAAGCAAGAGGCAATTGATAAACTTATCAATGAGTTTTTATAGTAAATCTTAGCCTTTACTTTTTACCTTTACTTATACCTTCCATAAAAGCAAACAGCTTTATTTTCAATACTTTCTGATTTTTGTTTTGTGATTACAAAAACAGGATTTGCAAGTCCATTTTATTAACTTTTTAAAAATTTGTAAAATGGAGAATTTTAGAATTATCGGTGAGAGATTAAGCAATATTGAAAATCTTTTGCTTGTTCAAAAAACAGTTTTGAATTTTGATGAAACAGCAGTTTATACAGGATTATCAAAAAGCTATTTGTATAAACTTACTTGCAGCGGAGGTATTCCTTGCTATAAACCTAATGGCAAAAAAATCTATTTTGACCGGCAGGAAATTGACAAATGGCTACTTCAAAACAAAAAAGCAACTAATGATGAGATTGAGAGCCATGCAGCAACTTTTGTAACATTAAACAAAGGGGGTGCAAAATGATTAAAGCTTATTTTAAATTGGTCAGTTTGCCGGCTACAATAAAGGCAGCCAATAATATCAGGAGTAAAGCCAGATTAGATTGTGTTTTGTTTTTTGGCAATTATCAGGGATTGACAAATTTTATCAATAAACAGGGACAGTTATTTTTCTATAAAACACCTACCAGAGGCTTTATAAATACAGATTACAAAAGACTTGCAGAATGGAGTTTAACCGGCAATAGTATGAATTTAAGCAGTATTTATATTGATGACGTTGATTATCCTGATATTGGCTATGGTTATCCCAATGGAAACCGGCATTTATCCAATGGAAGTCAGAATCCATTATTTGAGTTTAGAAATGATGGCTATCTGTTTTTAATGAATAGCGATTATTCAGAAATTGAAATTTTAATAATTCCAGATGGCAGAAACTTAATTTCATCTTTTTACCAAAAAATGATTGATGGGGGTTTCGATGAGGAGATTGGGGAACTAAGAAAGCAAGCTAAATTATTTCACCAATATGAAGGGCTTGTCTTATAATAAGATGTTTCTATTGACAATTTTAGTCAATTATCATGTATGACACAATTCATCTTTGGTTACTAATTGATGAGGCAGGCAGTTTTAATTTATCAAAAACTTTGCAAGCATTATCTGGTATAACAGAACATATAAAAGAAGATGGTCAGGTTTCTTATAGTGGATATTTAAAAAATATCAAAGTGAATATATCAGATCAGGGGGTATCTTTAAAAGGCAGTATTGCAAAATACTTCCTCCCTGATAATTTTCATACTTTAACCAAATCGGACACTTTGGAAACCATTAAAGGGCTATCTGATGAGCTTTATTTACCTATTGAAAAAGCCAAAGTGAACAGAATTGACTTTGCTCAAAACTTTTTGATGGATTTTAAGCCGGAAGCTTATTATAGTTTTTTGGGTGAATCTCAATATTTCAGGAGACAGCCACAATCAGAAAGCCTTTACTATTTTAATGGCTTAAAGACAAAGGTTTTTTATGATAAAATTGCAGAGGGCAGGGCAAGAAGATTAAAAATTCCTGATGTTTGGAATGGTCAGAATGTTTTGAGATATGAGGTAAGATTTACTAAAAGGCTTTCAAAGCAATTTAATCAGGAAGTAACAGCAATTAGCTTATCAGATGAGAAATTTTATATTAGAATATTTGATAAGTGGTATGCAGAATATGAGGCAATTGATAAATTACATTTTATAAACTTTAATATTTCATCTATGAAAAGTCCTAAAGATTTTTGGAAGCAATTTAACCTGATGACTATAAATATGATTGGTCAGGAAACAATAATGCAGAAAATTGAAGATTTAAGGCATCAGAACGCCTTCAGTAAGCCAGAGTATTACAGCCGGCTAAAAAGAGAGATTAGGGAGCTTTGCAAAACGCCAGAAATGACAGAATCATCTGATTTAATTGCAGAGCTTGACAAAAAAGTAAAAGCATCAAAAAGGTATTACAGATAATTTTAACAGTATGAAAGCAGAATATAACAGTAAGTTTGATAAAAACATTGAAAGCTTTATTCAGTTAAGAATAGAGGGGAACAGCTTTGATGAAATTGCTAAAAGGCTAAAAGCATCAAAGCAAACTTTGATTGAATGGAATAAACAGAAAATTGTCAGGGAAGCAATAAAAGAGGGAAAGATTTTTAAAATAAATTCCATTGTTAAGACCTATAAATTTGACCTTACAAATAGAATTGAATCCTATCTAAAGTTATCAGAGAAAATAAGTAATGAGCTACTTCAAAGGGATTTAAAAGAGGTCAATACAGACACTTTGCTAAAAATGAGCATATCTAATGATAACAGATTAAAAGAAAATTTAAAAGATGAAGATAATTTGATTGGCAGACCGCCAACAATTATTTATGAATTATCTGATAGTGATGGCTACTTCCACTTAAACAAAGATGATTGATTTTCTTTAAGTTTTAAACATGAAAATTTACCAGCTATGATTTATATTTGCTCAATAATTGGTTGAGATGAGAACCAAAAACAGACCAAAAACAGACCAAATAACAGATGAAAAGAGATTTTTTGTTGCTAATTTTATCTTTTTTCTAAAGGCTAACTGTTTTAGTATATTGTAACACAGCGTTTTAAGTGGGATATTACAGTTTTAATGGCTAAATATATGAATTTTTTAAAGAGACGCGAAACCGGGCAAATCGTAAAAATCTCAAAGTTCGTAGCATTTCTCATCGTCAGTGAGACTTTTACAGGGGTAGTGCCATTCTCCTTTTTGAATCAGCCTGTGCGAATTTTCCGGTCCCCACGTTCCGGCAGGATAGCCGTAAACGGGTATTCGCGCATCATTTTCCCAGGCATCCATAACGGGCTGCACAAACTTCCAGGCTTCCTCAACGGCATCTCTGCGCGAATAGAGCGTGGCATCGCCTAACATGCAATCTAACAGCAACCGCTCATAAGCCGACGGCAAATGTACATTGGCAAGGTCAGCATAGTGAAAATCCATATTCACCGTTTGCGTATGAAATCCTGCGCCGGGAGTTTTCATTCTGAATTGAAGTAAAATTCCTTCATTGGGCTGAATGCGGATAATCAACCGGTTGTTTTCCGAGCCGGAAATACCGGAATGGTTGAAAAGGTGGTGCGGGACCTGCTTGAAATGAATTACTATTTCGGTTACTTTTGCCGGCAGTTTTTTGCCGGTACGAATATAAAACGGAATTCCCGCCCAGCGCCAGTTGTCGATGAAAAATCGCATGGCAACAAAGGTTTCCGTTCGTGAATCGGGATTTACACCGGGTTCTTCGCGGTATCCTTTCACGCGCTCTCCCTGAATTACTGACGAAACATACTGACCTCTCACCACCGACCTGGCTACTTCTTCGCCGGTAATCGGGCGGATAGACTGAAAAACCTTCACAATTTCATTTCGGATAGCGTCTGCTTCAATCACAACGGGTGGTTCCATGGCAACAAAACCCACGAGCTGAAGCAGATGGTTCTGAAGCATATCGCGCATTGCGCCCGCATGCTCATAGTAACCGCTGCGCCCTTCCACGCCAATCTCCTCGGCAGATGTTACCTCAATGCGCTCAATAAAATTTCTGTTCCACAGCGGTTCGAAAATGCCGTTGGCGAATCGGGTAACAAGCAGATTCTGAACGCTCTCTTTCCCCAGATAATGGTCAATCCGGTATATCTGATTTTCATCAAAAGAGAGCAGCAGGTTTTTGTTAAGCGATTGTGCCGATTGTAGGTCGGTCCCGAACGGCTTTTCCACAACCAATCTTCTGAAATGGTTCTCAGACTGTTGTAGTCCCTGTTTTTCAAGGTTTTGGGAAATAACTTCGTAAACTAATGGTGGCGTTGATAGGTAAAAAATATAATTGGGTGGAATATTTCTCTCCCTGCCAAGGTTTTCAAGTCGCGTTGCCAGTTTTTTGAAATCAGTGGATTCTGTCGGTGAAACCGACTCATAATGAAGAAGTTGCATAAATTCATCAACTTCATTTCCGTCAACCAAAAATTCACCTGCTCTTTTTCTGAAATCTTCATCGGAAAGTGGCGTTCGCGAAGCGCCCAACACCGCAAAATTTTTCGGCAGCAATTTTCTTTTGAACAGGGAAAACAGAGCGGGCACTAACTTGCGCCGGGTTAAATCGCCCGATGCTCCAAAAATGACAAGAATATGATCTTCCGGTTTCTTCATACTTAAAATTTATTTTCTTCAACACAATAGACAATCACATTGTTCTGAAAAAACCGGTAGTGAAATGCTAAATTTGTTGAAGGATTTTTTTTGCATAAAATCCCGCTGAACCTGCCTCCTTTTGGATTGAGTTCAAAGGGATGAATAACAATGTGTTTTTTAAATTCAATCTCCGGAACATCGGAGAACTTGAAAGCAGCTTCTTTGGCACTCCAGTATAAAACCTGCAAAAGGGAAGGTTCGGTTGAGTTTTTGATATGGTTCATTTCCTCTTCGGAAAGAAATCTTGTGGCTGCTCTTTCGGTATTTCGGTTTGTTTTTTCCACATCTGCACCGATGTTTTTTTCAGAAAGCAACACTATTGCCATATCTGCGGAATGGGAGATGCTGATATTTAACGGGTTGTCTTTTAGTAAAGGCTTTCCGAATGGAGTGTATCCGATTTCAATTTTTTTGCCTAACAATGTTTCAATGAGCAAACGCACTGTGATATACTCTTTTCTCCGGATTTCGTTTTTCAGCGCTTGAAACTCATTTTTTTCCGTTTCCGAAAAATGAAATTTTTCGGTCAGGCAATCAGCCGGTTCTGTTAACATGCGAATTCCAAGCATTCCGGCTTCGGTCTCAAAAACGGTGCACTCCTGAATTATCTCCATGTTGCTGTTTCAATAAGATGGATGACATCCTGTTCCAAAAAGTCGATTACCGGTTTCAGTGAATCGATATCGGGTGTTGCCCGGATATAGAGCGCACCACGCAAAAAGTGCTGCAAACTGTCGGTCAGAAAAAACTGCATGGGTGAAGCGGCGTTGCCCTTTATCTGATAAACCGTTCCAAAAACCTTCTCTTCCGGATTAACATAAATTCGCTCCTCAATCGCATCCGCTTTGATGGAGTGCTTGTAAGCCAGCTCGCGCGCCTCCTCCATCAGCTCCGAAAGCAGCATTCGCGGTGGTTTCGCATTAGTTTCGAGATTGTAGTAGGAGATGTGAATTTCCGCTTTGTTCTCAGGTGCCTCAAGATTAATCCAAAGGGGCTGTCCGGGATTTTCCCTGTCGGGAGAAACCTTCACATAGCCGGGGATTTCAAACCGGTAGGGAAAATTATTTTGCAGGGCGTGATAAGCCTTTTCTGGAAAATCAATTCGGTAAAACCCGCGTGGACGGGGCGAAAACTTCTCCCTGCAACCGCTAAACAGCATGAGCAAAACCACGATAATCAGCCGGCAATCCCTATTAAACTTTTGCTTTTTCACAATGCAAAAATAAGGCTTTGTGACGAATAAACGGGGTTGCTTGTATCGCATTTCACTTTGAAGCAAATTTTTAGATTCACAAATCAACCATTTCCCTCAATCACGATTTTTGCAGATTGATATCTTCAATGGAAACAATTTTCTTGGAAATTGCATAGATGGTCAAACCCGATTCACTGCGGATTCCGGTTTTTGCAGTAATGTTTTTCCGGTGTGTAATTACGGTGTGAATGCTGATATTCAGTGATTCCGCAATTTCCTTGTTGGAAAGTCCGTGAACCAGACTGGTGAGCACTTCGGTCTCTCTTTCCGTCAGATTGTCATCATAGGCGGTATTTTTCTGTTCGGTGTTGTTTCCTGCTTTTTGCAGTTTGGAAAGAACATGGTCAACCGAATCGAATATGGTGAATGAAGAGTCTAAAAGGGAGAGCAGATTGGTGTCAATAACTCCAAGATTGATTCCGATTACTGACAAATCGGAGTAATTGCGGCGGATTTTTCGCAGCTCCTTCTCCCGGTTCACCAATTGCATCGGATTGGTGACAAGAATATCAACTTCTCTGGAATGCAGTATATGTTCCAAATCGTCAAGTGAGTGAACCTTACAGATTATGCAGTCCATATCCGATTGAGACAAAATATTATGCAATCCTTCATAAATGATATCCGAATACACCATTATTGCTATATGTAGTCTATTTTTGTTCATGTTTTTTTTCTGTGCTATATCCAAAGGGTATTAAAATCGTTTCTTCAATTAATGAGTGGATATACAGATCATACTCCAGTTCATAAAGTGCAAAAATTAATTTGCGCCGGAGATTCAGGTCATTGTCAATGATCACATATTTTAGTAACAGATTTTTGATGTCCTTGAGTTTTAATTCAATATCAGTATGATGTTCTCTGTATTCCATAGCCGAATATACCTCGCTCTTGTTTTTGCTTTCACTGCTGACAAGTTTCTCGAAATAGGGAAAAGCTATATTGTCTTCATAGTCAAGATGCTCTATGACTTCATTGAAGTATTCGTTGAAAAACTTATCCAGAAGTTCCAGCTCCTTGCAAGGATGCTTTTCCTGCAGCTGCCTGATATATTCACTGATTTGAGGATACTTGTCCTGCCGATAGTAGTCATGGCTTCTTCTCAGGAATTCCACAACAATCAGCACATCCTCCTTTGACACGATGGGATTCTCTTTTGGACGAAAACCGTTGTAAAGATTTGACATGGAAACAAAAAGCTTTTCGCTGATTCCTTTTTCCTTGCACAATTGGGCAACAGATAAATCGCCAACCTTGAAATCAAACTCAAAATGCTGCATCATAAGCAGCAGCGATGGATTGTCTTCGATAAGGTCGAACATCCTCATCCCGGGCTTAATGTATATCGGAGAAATGTGTAGCATAAAAAATTATTTTAGGATACAAAGATAATTAATTTATTTAGAACAATTCTAATTAAAAAAGTTCTATATTTGTAAAAAATCTGAAGGATGATTAATATAATCAGAATAACTTTTTTAATGTTGGCGAATGCCATTATATTGGTTCATTCCTTCATTCCCCATTATGATACCGCAAACGGAGTGCACTGCTGCACTGCAGAGCACCATTTTCAGGCAGAGGGCACACACGACTTTCATCTGAGCGGCATATTGTTTCCGCCGGAAACAACAGAGAATCACGGGGGAATAAGTTTTGATTATTGTTTGTTAGATAGAATTTACGTACGTTTTGACAATAATAATCACCTGCTGCAATCGTCAGATTCAGAAATTGTTGCATTGCTTGCATCTCTGTTTATCTGTTCGGATAACAGCTCGTTGTCACCGTCTGTTTCTGAAATTTTTTCCCCACTTCCCAAACCATACACAGAAAATTCTTTTACAAGTGAATTTGTCAGTTCATTCGGACTGAGAGCTCCTCCTTTTTGCTGATTGTATCTGTTTTTTACCACATTGTTAAGTGTTTACATTTATTGTAAACATCTGACGAAATTTTAATTTGCTAAAAAACAGGAAAGCCTTTTTATAATCATCTGATTCAATATTTAAAGCACTTTTTTAAAACGAGTGGAATGAAAGCCGGGATTCTATGCGGGCTTTCTGAAAAGAAAAATTCAAATGATATTTCAAAAAAACATACACAACAAATGAAAGTTTTATATTTAATTTCAACACTTTTTATCGCAGTTTCGCTGATGTCGTGTTCGCATCATCACGCTTCGGAGCACGACCATGACCATGAGCACGATCACGAAGATGTTCTTCAGCTGACTGTTTACGGAGATGAGCTTGAACTTTTCGTTGAAGCTACTCCTTTTGCGGTTGGTGAAGAGAGCGAAGTTTTGGCGCATTTTACCAAACTAAATGATTTTAAGCCGCTTGCCGATGGCAGGGTCAGTGCAACTCTTACAGTTGATGCTTCAAACAGTCCGCAAACGGTTGAAGGGGAGATTGAAGATGGAATCTGGAAGTTTGACATTACGCCGGCAGCTGCTGGCAGTGGAAAACTGATTTTCGATATTCAAACATCCGGAGGAGTCTCGCGGCTGATTTTCGAAAACATTGAAATTTTTGAAGATAAGCATGATGCCCAACATGCCGCCCATGAAGCACATGTTTCGGAAAGCAATGCCATCGCTTTCCCCAAAGAGCAAAGCTGGAAAATTGATTTTGCCACGGAGAAGATTCAGCGGGCGCCGTTCAGCAAAGTACTAAGAACCACTGCGCAGATTCAGCCTGCACAGATTGACGAAAAAGTGGTTGTGGCAAAAGCCGCCGGCGCAGTTTTGATCCCGGGAAACGATGTTGTTGAAGGAAAGGCGGTTAGGGTAGGGCAAGTGCTCTTTTCAATCGACAGTAGGGAATTTGCCGATAATAACCTGAATGTGAAATACAGCGAAGCGCTTTCTGAATATAACCGGGCAAAAGCGGATTACGACCGCAAAAAAGAGCTTTTTAAAGATTTGATTGTGTCAGAAAGAGAGTTACTTGAAGCAGAAACGGTTTTTAAAAATGCAGAAGTTGTTTACAATAATTTAAGCCGTAATTTTTCTTCCGGCACTCAGTCAGTTGTTTCACCGACAGACGGATTTATAAAGCAACTTTTGGTTCGCAACGGAGAATTTACCGAAACGGGGCAACCGGTTCTGGTGGTTGCAAAAAACACCGATTTACTGGTAAAAGCCGATTTACAGCCAAAATATCATCCTATTCTTCCCACAATTTCATCTGCCAACTTAAAGGCGATGAGTGGTGAAATAACTTACTCATTGGAAGAACTGGACGGGAAATTGGTCTCTTACGGAAAGAGTACGGATTTGTCCAATCCGCTGATTCCGGTAGTTTTTCAGGTTAAAAACCGCATTGGACTGCTGCCCGGCAGTTTTGTGGAGATGTATATTAAATTTCACTCCGGGGAGAATGAAATTTCTGTTCCAAACAGTGCCATTGTAGAGGAGATGGGGACATTTTTTGTTTTTGTTCAGATTACTCCCGAGTTGTTTGAAAAACGTCCGGTACAGAAGGGCGCTACCGATGGTTTTCGCACTTTGATTTCGGAAGGAGTTTTTGAAAATGAGCGGATTGTTACCAAAGGAGCCATTTTAGTTAAACTTGCACAGGCGGCAGGCGCGCTTGACGCTCATTCCGGGCACGTGCACTAAAATCCTGAAAAATGATTAACAGATTAATAAAGTTTTCTCTTAATAACAGGCTGTTCATACTGTTAGGCGCTGTTTTGCTTATTGTCGGCGGAATATACACATCCCGGATTATGGATATTGATGTATTCCCTGACCTTACGGCGCCAACGGTTGTGGTTATGACCGACGCGCACGGCATGGCAGCCGAAGAAGTGGAGCGTCTGGTAACTTTCCCCATTGAAACTGCTGTAAACGGCGCCTCTCAGGTTCGACGTGTCCGATCGGCATCCATGTACGGTTTCTCATTTGTCTGGGTTGAATTTGACTGGGGAGCAGATATTTTTAAAGCGCGGCAAATCGTCAGTGAAAAAATGGTAACGCTTGCCAACTCACTACCTGAGCATGTTACGCCTGTTCTTGCGCCGCAGTCGAGTATCATGGGTGAGATTCTTTTCATCGGACTTCAGGCTGACTCCACCCCGATGATGGAACTCCGCACGCTGGCTGAGTGGGTGGTGAAACCTGCAATTTTGGCTACCGGCGGCGTTTCGCAGGTAACCATCATCGGCGGTGATTTCAAACAGTATCAGATTCTTGCCGATCCACAGAAAATGGGAGCTTACGGAATAACCATGAAAGAGCTTGAAGATGTCGGCAGAACGTTGAGTGACAACTCAACAGGAGGTGTTATACGCGAATTTGGAAACGAATTTGCCCTGCGCGGAATGGCACGTACAAACAATCTCGAAGAGCTGGGGAATACTTATATTAAAACAGTAAACGGCATGCCCGTAGTGGTTTCGGATGTGGCAGAAGTGCTTATCGGAAGCGCTGTAAAAATGGGTTACGCTTCGCAAAATGCGTCACCATCAGTAATTTTGTCGGTCTCCAAGCAGCCAAACATCAACACGCTGAAAGTAACCGAAAACATCGAAAAAAACTTAGATGATATTGTTAAATCTCTGCCGTCAGATATCAGGCTGGACACCAAAATTTTCCGTCAGGCAGATTTCATTCAGGCTTCCGTAAACAATGTCGGGCGCGCACTCGTGGAAGGTGCGGTTTTCGTAGTCGTCATTCTGTTTTTGTTTCTGGCAAGCCTGCGCACCACGGTAATTTCTGTTTTTGCAATTCCGCTTTCATTGTTAGGAACAGTCATTGTGCTTCATCTTTTAGGATTGAACATAAACACCATGACCCTTGGCGGAATGGCGATTGCCATCGGTTCTTTGGTTGATGATGCGATTATTGATGTGGAGAACGTTTATAAGCGATTGCGTCAGAACCATTTAAAGCCGAGAGAAGAACGGCGCTCAGTTGTTGATGTGGTTTTTGATGCTTCCGTTGAAATCCGGGCATCCATTCTGAATGCAACCCTGATTATTATTGTTGCTTTTATTCCGCTGTTTTTCCTTTCGGGGCTGGAAGGGCGGATGCTTAAACCGCTTGGAATTGCCTACATTGTTGCACTTTTTATCTCGCTGATTGTGGCTATGACCGTTACGCCGCTGATGTGCCGCATCATGCTCACGGATGAAAAATATCTCACAAAACAGGATAAGGAGAGCTGGCTCACCCGTCATCTGCTGAGACATTACCGCAGTTCGTTGGATTGGGTTCTGAGTCATAAATTGTGGGTACTGATACCAACGCTGGCTGCTTTTATTTTGGCAGTAGTTTTCTTTTTTATGATGGGACAGGGCTTTCTTCCCAATTTCAATGAAGGCGCTTTAACCATTGCCGCTGTTGCAAAACCGGGAGTTTCGTTGGAAGAGACCAACCGGCTGGGAAATCTGATTGAAACAGAATTGCTCAAAATTCCTGAAGTTACCAGCACCGCAAGGCGAACGGGCAGGGGAGAACTTGATGAGCATTCGCAGGCAACCAATAGCGCCGAAATTGATGTAAATTATCAGTTAGACAAGAGAAAAGACCTGGAGTTTTTAACCGATGTTCGCGAAACTTTAGCCGGAATTCCCGGAATTGCGGCAACTGTGGGGCAACCACTGGAGCATCGCATTGACCACATGCTCTCGGGAACCAGTGCCAACATTGCAATTAAACTGTTTGGCACCGATTTGAGCCATCTCTTTCTGATGGGAAACCAAATCCAGAATTCCATTCAGGGCATAGAAGGCTTGGTTGATGTTTCCGTGGAGCAGCAAACCGAAACCCCACAGTTGCAGATTCGTGCCAACAGGGGAATGCTTGCCCGTTACGGCATTTCGGTTGAAGAGTTCAACCGCTTTGTGGAGCTTGCATTTTCGGGTGAAAAACTTTCCGATATTTATGAAGGTCAACGAAGTTTTGATTTGATTTTGCGTCTAAATAAGAATTATACGGAAACGATTGATCAGGTAAAATCGGCGCTGATTGATACGGAAAACGGAAAGAAAATACCATTGGAGGAAGTGGCGGAAATTGTTTCCGTGAGCGGTCCGAACTCCATCAGCCGCGAGAATGTTCAGCGCAAAATCGTGGTTTCAGCCAACGTTTCTGGCAGAGATTTAAAAGGAGTGGTTGACGATATTAAAACAAAGATAAACAGTGATATTACCCTGCCGGAAGGATACCGGATTGAGTATGGCGGGCAGTTTGAAAGCGCCGAAGCAGCTTCACGCATTTTGCTGATTACTTCAATTCTGGCAATTTTCGTGATTTTCCTTTTGCTTTACGGCGAATTCCGGAATCTTACTCTTTCTGCAATTGTGTTGGTCAATCTTCCGTTTGCGCTGATTGGCGGAGTCATGGCAGTTTTCTTTACTTCCGGCGTTGTGAGCATTCCGTCAATTATCGGATTTATCACACTTTTTGGTATTGCCACCAGAAATGGCATTTTGCTGATTTCAAGATACCAGCACATGCAGCAGGATAGCTATACATTACACGAAACCGTTTTAAGCGGCTCGGTTGACAGGCTGAATCCCATTCTGATGACTGCGCTCACATCTGCGCTTGCGCTCATACCGCTTGTTATTGGTGGAGCAAAAGCCGGGAATGAGATCCAAAGCCCTATGGCTGTGGTGGTGCTTGGCGGGTTGATAACATCAACTTTACTCAATATTTACATCGTTCCCATTGTTTATGAATTGTTGTTTAAAAGAAAACATTAAGATGAAACGAGATAAAGGAAAAGATAGATTTACATCTGTTTTAAGAACGAACTTTCTACCTGTTAAAATGAAAGTCAATTTCTGTATTTGTGTTAGAGTGTTGATTGTCAGTGTTTTTGTTGCTCTGTTCGTTTTTTCTTCTTCTGCGCAAAGCAATATTGAAACCGTATTGAAAGAAATTGAGCAGAACAACTCTACGCTGAGCGCTTTGCGCGAGCAGATGGAAGCCCGGAAAATCGGCAACCGCACCGATATATTTTTGCACGATCCGGAAGTTGAATTCAACTACCTGTGGGGCTATCCCTCGGCAATTGGCAATAGAACTGATGTCGTTGTCAGTCAGTCATTTGATTTTCCCACTGCCTATGGACACCGGCGGAATATTGCAGATTTGAAAAACGTTAATGCGGAGCTTGCTTACAAATCGGAAAGAATCAACCTGCTGCTTTCGGCAAAGCAGGCCTGCGTTGAACTGGTCTATTACAACGGATTGATTGCAGTTTTTTCGCAACGGTTAGAAAATGCGCAAAAAATTGCCAAAACTTATAAAATCAGGTTGGACAAAGGGGATGCTAACATTCTTGAATACAACAAAGCGCGGCTGAATCTTGCTTCCATGCAGGCTGAGCTTGCTTCCATGCAGGCAGAACAGGTTGCGTTGCAAGCAGAACTGCGAAGACTCAACAACGGAAAAGATATTGAGCTGCCGGACGATAAATTTTACGCAGATGTTCTTCCTGCTGATTTTGACGAGTGGTATTCCGGTATGGAGTCGGTCAATTCACTGCTTCAATATGTCAAAGGTGAAGTTGAAATCGGTAAGGAGCAGGTAAAGCTGAACCGTGCTTTGGCGCTTCCCAAATTTGCAGCAGGATACATGAGCGAAAAAGTTGTTGGTGAGCATTTTCAGGGAGTTACCATGGGCGTTTCCATTCCGCTTTGGGAAAACAGAAATAAGCAGAAATATGCGGAAGCTCAGGTTGAAGCATCACAATTGATACTCGAAGACAGTAAGGTACAGTTCTACAACCGTTTGAGAAGTCTCTATCTCAAAGCTTCGGTAATGCAGCAAAATATGGAGCAGTACCGAAGTGAAATTGATGCCGCCAGAAATGATCATTTCCTGCAAAAAGCGCTCGACAGCGGGGAGATTTCACTGCTTAATTATCTTCTGGAAATTGGTTACTACTATGATGCCCTGATTAAAGCGATGGAAAACGAACGCGGCTATCAGTTAGTTCTTGCCGAATTGCACGCCGTGGCGCTATAAGTTAAATTAAATCCGGCGCATGAACTATTTTCAACATTTTATTTTGCCGGCTGTTTATTCCTTTAAGTTTTAAAGTTTGTTGAAATGAAAGGTATAATAAAGTTTTTAGCAGGAATTGTTGTGGGAGTTTTTGCGGTTTTACTGATTTCAAAATTAATTTTACCCGACAAGTTATTTGTGGTTGCAGAAAGTAAGCTGGGGTTCGATGAAACTGCCGATGCCATTGTGGAAGCGGCAGAAGCGAACAGCTGGACTATTTCGCACATTTACGACATGCAGGCTACCATGAAGAAAAACGGATATGAAGTGCCTTCGATTTATGTCTTTTCGTTGTGCAATCCGGGCTTTGCCTACAATATTTTGCAGGATGACGATGACCGGAAAATATCGGCAATTATGCCGTGCCGGGTTTCGGTTTTTGAAAAAGAAGGGAAAACTTTTGTTTCTCTGATGAATACAAATCTTTTTGCACCTTTTATGAGCAAAAGCGCAAAACAGACACTTGCCGAAACAACAAAGGAAACATGGAATATGCTGAAACCGGTGATTCAATAATGAAGCTTAATTTTACAATTATAGAAATTCAAATTTCAAAAAGATGAAAGCAATAATTTATACACTTGGGATTTTTTTCTTTTTATCCTGTGGTCAGGCAAATAAAAAGTCAGGCGAAAAGAGCGATGCTGCCTCTCAGACTGAATTAACGGAAGTTACTTTGCACATTGGCGGAATGACCTG